>JAJYSQ010000075.1 GCA_021793495.1 Actinomycetes bacterium | reverse complement strand
GGCCACGGTCCACCATGTCTGTCGCGATCCCGGGGGTGGTCGCTGTCGCGATCCCGGGGGTGGTCGCTGTCGCGATCATGATGCGCTGTCCTCGGTCGGCGCGACGGAGGCGAGCACCCCGTACTCCCGCATCAGTGCCAGCGTGGAGTCCGCTGTCTCGGCGTCCACCGTGGTCAACGCGAACCCCATGTGCACCATGACGTGGTCGCCCGCGACCACGTCCGGCAGGTAGGCCAGGCAGATGCGTCGCTGCTCGCCGGCGAAGTCGGCACGGGCCATCGTCGTGCCGGCCTCCTGCCACGTCTCGATGATCCGTCCGGGGATGCCCAGGCACATGTCCGTCCTCCTCATCGGTGAACCTGCGGGATCTGGTGGTCGGGCGCGGCGTCGGGCGCGGCGGGGGCAGCCTGTTCCCGGGCGAGCGCGGCGACGATGGCCTGTCCCAGGGCGAGCCCGCCGTCGTTCGGCGGCACGACCCGGTGGGTCAGCACGTCCCAGCCGTCGTCGACGAGGCACCGGCGGGTCTCGCGCAGCAGCAGCGCGTTCTGGAACACCCCGCCGGTCAGCCCGATCGCACCGATGCTCGTCCGAGCGGTGATCTGCGCTGCGGCCGTGGCCACGGCCGTCGCGACGGCGCGGTGGAACTGGTAGGCGAGCACGGCGGGCGGCACGCGGGACCGCAAGCCGGTGACGACCGCCTGGATGACCGGACGGTGGTCGAGGACGCCGTCGGCGTCCAGGGTGAACGCCAGCGGCACGGCCACGCCACCGCACCCGGTGCGACCGGACTCGGCGAGGACCTCCAGCTCGATCGCCGCCTGTGCCTCGTAGCCGATGCGTTGGCGGACGCCGAGCAGGGCGGCCACCGCGTCGAACAGCCGACCCATGCTCGAGCTGGCGACGGTGCCCATCCGGGTGGACAGCTGGGCTCGGACGACCGCGCGCTCCTCCGGTGTGCAGGCCGCGACCGGTGCGAGGTCGATGTCCCACGGCAGGTCGCTCGCGGCGAGGTAGGCCAGCGCCATCCGGCACGGGTTACGGACGGCGGCATCCCCGCCGGGCAGGTCGACCGGCATGAGGTGCCCGACCCGCGTGTAGCGGCTGCTGTCGGTGCCGAGCAGCAACAGCTCGCCACCCCAGACCGATCCGTCGTCGCCGTAACCCGTACCGTCGAACGCCACTCCCAGGATCGGCTGGCCGATGCGACCGTGCTCGGCGAGGAGGGAGACGACGTGCGCGTGGTGGTGCTGGACGAGGCGCAGCTCGGGCTCTCCGGGGGCTCCGGCGTGGTTCTCCGCCCAGGTGCGTGTCCGGTAGCCCGGGTGGGCGTCGGCGGCGACCACCACCGGGCTGACCTGGTGCAGCGCGGTGAGCTGGCCGGCGGCCCGGGCGAAGGCCCGAGTGGTCGCGAGGCTGCCCATGTCCCCGATGTGCGCCGAGCAGAAGGCGTTCTCGTCGTCGATCAAGCAGCAGGTGTTCTTCAGCTCCCCACCGACGGCGAAGGTGGGCGGCAGCGATCGCGGCAGGCGCACCGGTAGTGGGGCATACCCACGGGAGCGGCGGATCGGCAGCACCTGCCCGTCGATGACGCGCACCACGCTGTCGTCGCACGGCACGTGGATCGGCCGGTCGTGGGCGAGCACGGCATCGGCCAGCGCGGGCAGGCGATCCGCCGCGTCCTCGTCGTCGAAGCACAGCGGCTCGTCGCTGAGGTTGGCGCTGGTCATGACCAGGACCGTCGGTGCGGGGATGCTCGCTGCGGGGACCGGGCCCAGCAGCAGGTGGTGCACGGGGGTGTAGGGCAGCATCACCGCGAGCAGCGGGCTTCCCGGGGCCACCGCCGCGGCGACCGGAGCGTCGACCCGACGGTGCATCAGCACGATCGGGCGGGCCGGGCTGGTGAGCACCGCGCGTTCCTGATCGTCCAGCTCGACCAGGGTGCCCACCGTGGGAAGGTCTCGGGCCATCAGGGCGAACGGCTTCTGGTCGCGGGCCTTGCGCTCGCGCAACCGTGCGAGCGCCCCGGGGTGGTCGGCCCGGCAGGCCAGGTGGTAGCCGCCGACCCCCTTGATGGCCACGACCCCCCCGGCGGCCAGGGTGCGCTGGGCTGCCGCGAGTGCCGCGTCCGTGCCGGTGGTCCGGTCCGGACCCGACTGGAACCACAGGACCGGCCCACAGTCGGGGCAGGCGATCGGTTGGGCGTGGAAGCGACGGTCCGCGGGGTCGGCGTACTCGCTGGCACACCGCGGGCACATCGGGAATCCCGCCATCGTCGTGGCGGGTCGGTCGTACGGCAGGTCGCGGATGATCGTGAAGCGCGGTCCGCAGTTGGTACAGGTGATGAAGGGGTGACGGTACCGCCGGTCCGCCGGGTCGAACAGCTCCGCCAGGCAGTCGTCACAGGTCGCCACGTCCGGGGAGACCAGGGTGCGCGCCCCGGGGCGATTCTCGCTGGGCACGATCGTGAAATCTGGGTCAGCGCCACCGGCCGGCGGAAGGGGCTGCACGTCGACACCCACGATGACCGACAGCGGTGGGGCATCGGCGGCCAACCGGCGGCGGAACTCGTCCAACGACCCGGCCGGACCCTGCACCTGGATGATGACGGATCGAGCGTCGTTGCCGACGTACCCGCTCAGACCGAGCTCGGTGGCGAGCCGGTGGACGAAGGGGCGGAAGCCCACCCCTTGCACGACTCCCGTGACGGTGATGCCGAGCCGGTGGTCGCTGCGATCGGCCGGCACCCGGCGATCACAGGTCGTGGTCATCGTCGGCTCCAGATGGTGATGCGGTTGTTGCCCGAGTCGGCCACGGCGAGCCGGTCACCGTGCAGCGACAGCCCGTACGGCCAGCAGAGCGTGTCCGGTCCGACCGCGGTCCAGCCGTTCTCGCCACTGGCACCGAAGTCGGGCTGCCCGATCAGGGCGTCGGCCGGTCGGCCGAGGCCGTGATCGTCCGGCACCGGAACCGACTCCCAGACCAGGATGCGGTTGTTCGCCGTGTCGGCGACGACCATGCGGTCGCCCTGGATGTCGACGGCGTACGGGAATCGCAGCGTTCCGGCGCCTTGCGGGGTGTAGGGAGACTCGGTGATCGTGGCGAAGTCTGGCTGGCCCAGGACGAGGTCGGCCCCGCGGTCCTCGCCCGGGTGCCCCCGCCAGCCCAGCAGCCGGTGGTCCCCGGCATCGGCGACCACGAGCCACTGCTCGTTGCCTGCGACGTCGTGCGGCCACCGGAAGCTGTTCGGGCCGGCGGGGCCGCCGCGGCTCTCCTCGCGATGACCCGCGTCCGGCTGGCCCAGGATCAGGTCGGGCGGGGTGTCCGGCGAGCTGGGGATTCCGCCCGACCAGCCGAGGACCCTCCGGTTGCCCGTATCGGCGACGTAGAACCGTCCGGCGACGACGGCCACGCCGAACGGCCAGTAGGTCGACGTGGCCTGGCACGGTCCACCCCGGTTGGGCTGCACCTGGTCCAGGGAGCCTTGTCCGAGCACCAGGTCAGGCTCCACGTCGGGACGGCTGGGCAGCTCGGCGTAGACGAGGATCCGGTGGTGCCAGGCGTCCGCGACGACCAGGGTGTCACCGTGGACGAGCACACCCGTGGGCAGGTTCATCCCCCGGCGGGTGCTGCGGCCCCCGGCGGCTGGTCCCTCGCTCGACTCATCCGGCTGGCCCACGACCACGTCGCACGGCTGCTCGTCGGCGGTAGGCAGGTCGTGCCAGATCATCACCCGGTGGTTGCCGGTGTCGGCCGCTACCAGGATCTCCCGCCCGCGGTAGGTGCCGAGGTAGACCCCACGCGGCGCGTACATCCATGCGGCGGTGGGGTGTGCCGACGGCAGGGTGAGGCCGCCGGACGAGGGCGCACCCAGCCAGAGGTCGGGATGCCAACCACCGGTGACGTCTGCCGGTGGTGGCCCCGAGGCGCGGGCACCGACGCGAGCGGCAGCCGAGACGAACCGCACGGTGGTCACCGCCCAGCCCGGATCCACACGTCGGAGCCGTCGACCCGCAACGGCAGCTGTTCGAGGGCCACGCCCGGGGCGCTGATGCACTCCCCCGACAGCGCGTCGTAGCGGAACCCGTGCCACGGGCAGGTCAGGGTCGCGGCTGCGGTGTCGAGCAGGGCTTCGCCCAGGGGGAGCCCCTGGTGCGCACACTGGTCCGTGTACGCGGTCATCTGGCTGTCGATCCGCACCACGATGACATCCTGGGCACCACCCGTGGCCGTCGTCAGGCGCACGGCGGTGATCCTGCCGTCGGGGACGTCCTCGACCCGCAGGGCGCGCACCCACCCGGCGTCGTGGGACGCCGGGTGCGTGTCACCACCGCGGCGCAACGCGTCCAGGGGGATCAGCGTCGGCCCCGGCTGGCTCGGCAGGACCTCCACCGCGGTGATCTCCGCGACCTGCCCGACCAGGGCCTGTTCGACCATGGTGCGCATCGTCACCGAGGACATCGAGCAGCCGTTGCAGGCCCCGGACAGCCGGACGTAGGCCACGCCGTCCTGGACGTGGTCGAGCTCGACGTCTCCCCCATGCGACGCCAGCCCGGGGCGCACGCCGTCCAGGACGGTGCGCGCCCGCGCCGCGGGGTCCGCCCGGATGATCCCGTGCAGGGAGAAGATCATTCGCACCAGAGGGTCGTCCACGAGCTCGAAGAGCAGCTCGCGCCCGGTGCCGTCGGCCCGCAGGCGGCGCACGATCGTCGTCAACGCCACCCGGTGGGCGGCCTCGATCGCCTCCCGCAGCGACTGGGCGGCCTGGCGGGCCGACGGCTCCAGCTCCGCCACGGCTCGGGCCGCCTCGTCGACCGCCTGGGCCAGGCGCTCGAACCCGGCCGTCGGCAGCTCCTGGGCGTCAGCCCTGGGCACGGTGCTGGTCATGGCTGCCTCCTTGCCCATGAGTCGTCATCCACCGGTACCGGTGGCGCTGCGTTGCCGGGCGATCTCGTCGAGCACGCCGCGCACGGAGGTGACGGCGTCGTACTCGTGGAACTCCTCGAACAGGAACCGCGCCTCCACCAGCTTGCCCCAGGCCTGGTCGAACAGTCCGAGGTGCGCCAGCGCATTGCCCTGGTTGGCCAGGACGCGGGCGTACCCGAGCGGGTCGTTCGTGCGGTTGCGCACCGCCAGCACGGCCTCGTACGCCTCGACGGCTTCCACGAGGTTGTCCGCCCGCCGGGTGGCCGGGGCGTAGACGAGCGCATTGGCCAGGTTGAGCTGGGCGCTGGCCCACTGCTGTGGGTGCGTCGCCGGGGTGTAGACCCGCAGGGCGGCTCGCAACGACCCGACGGCCACGCCGAAGCGCAGCTGGTCGGAGGCTTCGACCATCGGCATCGTCAGGTACGCGGTGGCCAGGTTGGCGTGCGCCGCGGCGAAGAGCTCGGGGCTCTGGTGCTCGGTGACGGCCTGGACGGCGCAGTGGTAGTGGTGGACGGCCTTGGCCAGCAGATCCCGGCGCGACCCCGCCTGCTCCTGGTAGATGCTGGCCAGCTGGAGGTGCTGCTCGGCGAGGGCGACGTCGAGATCGGTGCCGGCCAGCAGGCTCAGCCCCCGCTGGAGGGAGTCGATCGCCTGCTCGATCGCCCCGGCCTGCTGGCACAGGAAGCCGAGGGCACCGTTCATCACACCACCGAGGGCTGGGTACTCCTCCGGTACGCAGGCGACCGCATCTTCGAGCAGCCGGATCGCTTCGGACACCTCCTCGGCCTGGACGGCCCGTGCCGCGTACGCGGACAGCAGCAGTGCTCGACACTCACCATCCAGGTCGTCCACTCCGGGCAGAGCATCGGACTCGCCCAGGGTGAACAGGACCACGTCCACCAGGGGAGCAAGATCGTGACCCAGGTCCGCGCGCAGCTGCGCAGGGTCGACCGAGGCGGGGTCGATGACGAGCCGGTTGAACCGACTCACCGGATCGTCACCGGCAAAGGCCTCACGGGCACCCGACAGATCCCCCGCCAAGGCTCGCTCGTGCCCGCGAAGCGCATCGGGCCACGCGGTGGGCAGCCGCCCGACGAGCAGCCCGGCCCGCACCGGCGCGGCCTCGGCGACTCCGGGCAGCAGCAGGTAGCCGAACGGCAGGGGGAAGGCCCCGACCGGAAGGGGACGGGCCGGACGGCTGTCCGACGAGGTCGGCTCACCCATGGATCGGCCCTCCGATGTCCCGCTCGGCACCGCGTTTGATGGAGGTCGCGCCGATCCGAGCCAGAGCCTCGGTTCGGTAGGTGCCGATCCGACGGCGCGCCACCCCGTCGGCGAAGATCACCACGATGTCCACCGCCCACCGCCCGTCGACGGCACAGACGATCGTCTCGACCCCCTGGGCCGCCGCGGTACCGACGTCCGGCACCCCCGGTGTGCTCGAGCGGGCAGCGGGCCGGCTGGGCCGGTCACGGTTCTCGGTCATGGTCACCCTCGCCGATGCCGGTCCAGTCGGACACGCAGTGCGCCTTCCACGGGATCCCAGCGGGCCTCACGCGCGCCCATCGGGAGGTCGTCGGCAAGCACCTCGCGGACGAGGACGCACCGGTCGCCGACCCGGTTGCGCTGCTTGAGCAGAACGCCACCGTTGCCGGTGCTGTGCAGCGGAACCATCCACAGCTCCGCACCGTGGCGCAGCAGGGTCGCGGCGTCGGCGGGGAACAACCGTCGGGATGTGGCGGCATCCAGGCGCAGGTACCCGCTGGGGGTGAACTCCACGACCAGCGGTGGGGCGTCCCGGAAGGCGGGCTCGCCCCGGATGAGCTCGAGGACTCTGCCCATGGCGCGGCGGACCGGCGCACTCAGCGGCTCGCCGGGATCGAAGTCCTGCGCCTCGATGAGGTAGACGGTGATGTCCGCGGGGTACTCCTCCCCCAGCAGCCACCGGCCGAACGCCAGCGCGTGGTCCCACCGGAACAGGTGCGTGTGCAGGCCGGACAACGGCGGCAGGTCCTCGACCGCAGGGCCAGGCACCTGGTAGACGGTGCCGGGCGGCTCGCCGGTGGTGCACGCGTCGACGAGGATGACGCGTCGAGCACCCCGCATCTGGAACGACACGTCCATGCCGGCGGTGCCCCCGTCCACCAGCCGCACCCCGTCGGGGACCCCGGTCTCCCACAGGTGGCGCACGAGGATCGGTCCCACGCCGTCGTCGGCCCGCAGCAGGTTCCCGCACCCCACCACGAGCAGGTCGCAGC
Source organism: Actinomycetes bacterium (assembly GCA_021793495.1). Taxonomy (GTDB): domain Bacteria; phylum Actinomycetota; class Actinomycetes; order JAJYSQ01; family JAJYSQ01; genus JAJYSQ01. The sequence goes on along the minus strand of JAJYSQ010000075.1, from coordinate 46 downwards.
TCGATCCGACGTCAGCCGGATCCGCCGGTGCCGCCGGTGCCGCCGG
>JAJYSQ010000074.1 GCA_021793495.1 Actinomycetes bacterium | reverse complement strand
CGCCAGCCGCCTGGGGCCACATGGTTCTCGAGAAGTACGGGACGCCAGAAGCGACCGGGCAGTCGGTCGCACGGGGGTGGACCCGGGACGATGCGGCTCGCCCCGGGTCCACCGGGCGTGGCCCACCTGCTGTGGAGCACGCGGCGATCATCACGGGGTCCGGGGCTGCGAGGATACCTGGTCGTTGGACGCTCCAAGATACTCAACCTTCCCGTCGACACCGATCTGGTGCTGGGGCCGATCGAGATCGGTACCAGGTCATGGTGCTGCCCGTGGAGCTCGCGTTCTGGTAGTCGATGCCCAGGACGTCGTTGGTCGCCGGGGTGTTCGTGGTGAATGCCCAGCAAGCCCATGCCCGACACCTGTTCCCCGATTGTTCCCCCGATTGTTCCCGCGTTGCCCCGATTGGTCGACAGGGGCGTTTCACCACTCTCGGTCGATCGATGAGGGCTGTCGACGCCGCGCAGCTGCCGAGCCTCCGACCGACGGCGCAGGTGGCCCGTACGGCCGCCCGATGGTGGCACGATCAGGGGGTTCGTCGTCCGGCCCCCGCTGGACCTCAGGCATTGGACCCTACGGCCGTCGAAGGGAGCCCGGCATGAGTGCCGCGCCCAGCGTCTCCTACTCCATCACCGTGCGGCTGGACATCCCGAGTCGCGGCGACACGGTCAGCCAGCTGTCCGGCGCGGTGGAGAAGGCCGGCGGAGTCGTGACCGGGCTGGACGTCACCGCCTCCGGGCCGGACCGGCTTCGGATCGACGTGACCTGCGCGGCCAGCGACACCGCGCACGCCGACGCGTTGGTGGCCGCGCTCCGGGGTATCGATGGGGTGGTCATCGGCAAGGTCAGTGACCGGACCTTCCTGATGCACCTGGGAGGCAAGATCGAGATCACATCGAAGGTGCCCATCCGCAACCGCGACGACCTGTCCATGGTCTACACGCCGGGGGTGGCCCGAGTCAGCCTGGCGATCGCGAAGAACCCGGAGGACGCCCGGCGCCTGACCATCAAGCGGAACATGGTCGCGGTGGTCACCGACGGTTCGGCGGTGCTCGGGCTGGGTAATCTCGGGCCGTACGCGGCGCTTCCGGTGATGGAGGGCAAGGCCGCCTTGTTCAAGCGGTTCGCCGGCATCGACGCCTTCCCGATCTGCCTGGACACCCAAGACGTGGACGAGATCGTCCGGACCGTGCAGCTGATCGCACCGGTGTTCGCCGGGATCAACCTGGAGGACATCTCAGCCCCCCGTTGCTTCGAGGTCGAGTCGCGGCTTCGCCGCCTGCTGGACATCCCGGTCTTCCACGACGACCAGCACGGCACGGCGATCGTCGTGCTTGCGGCGCTGACCAACGCCCTGGCCGTGGTCGGCAAGCGCCTGGACCAGGTGCGGATCACCATGACTGGGGCGGGGGCGGCGGGCACCGCGATCCTGCGGCTGCTGCTGGCTGCTGGGGTCCAGCATGTCGTGGTCTTCGACGAGCACGGTGCTGTCTACCGCGGTCGGGCCGGCCTGGACGGGACGTTGCAGCAGGTGGCGGAGCAGACCAACCCGGAGGGCTATCACGGGGACTTGCACGGGGCGATGGTTGGCGCCGACGTGTTCATCGGCGTCTCGGCCCCAAGAATCCTCACCAGCGCCGACGTCGCGGCGATGGCCGACCGCGCGGTGGTCTTCGCCCTCGCCAACCCCGAGCCGGAGATCGACCCGGTCGAGGCCAGCCGGTTCGCCGAGGTGGTGGCCAGCGGCCGCAGCGACTACGCCAACCAGATCAACAACGTGCTGGTCTTCCCCGGGGTCTTCCGCGGGCTGCTCGACGCGGCCAGCCACCGGGTGACCACCGCGATGCTGCTGGCGGCGGCCTCGGCCCTGGCCGCGGTGGTCGGACCCGAGGAGCTCAACGCGAACTACATCGTGCCCAGCGTTTTCCACCCAGGGCTGACCGAGACCGTCGCTGCCGCGGTCCGGGACGCTGCCCTGGCCGATGCGGCCGCCCGTTCCCAGGCAGCCCTGGCCGGCGGGGCTGGGTCGTGAGCGGGGCTGGGTCGTGAGCGAGAGTGGGTCGACCGTGGCGCTGACGGGGCGGCTCCTGGTCGCCACCCCCCTGTTGGGGGACGAAAACTTCCGGCGTGCAGTCGTGCTGCTGATCGACCACGGTCCGGCGGGGGCGTTCGGCGTGGTATTGAACCGGCCGAGCGACCAGGAGGTCTCTTCGGTCCTGCCCGTCTGGCAGCCGCTGGCCTCCCCGCCCGCCGTGCTCTTCGTCGGTGGGCCGGTGGCTGCCGACAGCGCCCTCGCGCTGGCTGCCGCGGCACCGGGTACCGACCCCTTGGGCTGGCGGGCGGTCAGTGGCATCCTCGGCCTGGTGGACCTGGACACCCCTGCCGAGCTGCTCACCGATGGGCTTCATGCCGTGCGGGTGTTCGCCGGGTACGCCGGGTGGGGGGCCGGACAGCTGGAGGGCGAGATCGCCCAGGGAGCCTGGTACGTGGTCGACGCCGATCCGGCCGATCCGTTCAGTCCGGATCCGCAGGCGCTCTGGCGGGCGGTGCTCCGCCGCCAGCCGGGGGACCTGGCCATGGTGGCCTCTTTCCCCGACGACCCGTCGCTGAACTGACCGATCGCCAGCGGACCTGGCGCCGGCGGGGCCTGGGAGACACCCACCAGTGTCGCCTACCATGACCTCGTGCTCACCCCCATGCCTTCGTGGATGACCGATCCCGCCGGTCGCGCGGGTTCAGCCAGCATGTCCGCCCCGGGCGTCCAGGATCCCGGCCTACCGGTTCCCGGCGGGACCTTGCTGGAGATGCCCGTCGAGGAAGACACCCGAGTCGCCCTCGAGGAGGGCGACCACGAGCGCTTCTCCCATTTCGTCGCCAAGGAGAAGCTGGTCGAGGCGATGGTCAACGGCACGCCGGTAGTCGCACTCTGCGGCAAGGTGTGGGTGCCCAGCCGTGACCCGCAGCGCTTCCCGGTCTGCCCGACCTGCAAGGAGATCTGGGACTCCCTGCCCAACAGTGGCGGTCGCGGTGACGGTGGCGGCGCACCGGGTGACGGCGGACCTGGTCGGTGAGCCGGCCCACCTCGCCCTCACCGAGGTCGGCTGCCCTGCCTCCGGCGTTCCCGGACCGCGCGCCCTGGGGCACCGCACCACGACTGCGCGCCTGGCAGTCCCAGGCGCTGCAGGCCTACCAGGCTCGCGCGGACGTCAGTCGGGATTTCCTCGCGGTGGCTACCCCGGGCGCGGGAAAGACGACCTTCGCTCTTCAGGTGGCCGCCGGGTTGCGCGCCGCCGGAGGGATCGCCCAGGTGGTGGTGGTCGCTCCGACCGAGCACCTGAAGTACCAGTGGGCGCAGGCAGCGGTGCGCGCCGGCATCGAGCTGGACCCCACGTACTCGGTGAGTGCCGCGGCGATGTCCGCGCAGTACCACGGGGTCGCGGTGACCTATGCGGGGGTGGCCGCCAACTCTGACCTGATGCGTCGCCGAGTGGCCGCCCAACCCACCCTGGTCATCCTCGACGAGGTCCACCACGCTGGTGACGCGTTGGCCTGGGGAGAGGCGGTACGGCTGGCGTTCGCTCCGGCAGTACGTCGCCTCGCCCTCACCGGTACTCCGTTCCGCTCCGACGTCGCGCCCATCCCGTACGTCACGTACGCTGCCGATGCCGACGGGGTACGCCGGTCGAGGGCCGACTACACCTATGGGTACGCTCAGGCGTTGGCTGACGGCGTGGTGCGTCCGGTGCTGTTCTTGGCGTACACCGGGCAGATGCGGTGGCGGACCCGGGCCGGCGATGAGGTTGCCGCCCGGCTGGGCGAGCCGATGACCGCCGACCTGGGAGCCCAGTCGTTGCGGACCGCGCTGGACCCCGGCGGGGAGTGGATCCCGGTCGTGCTCGCCGCGGCCGACCGCCGGCTGACCGAGGTGCGTCGCACGGTCCCGGACGCCGCGGGACTGGTGATTGCCACGGATCGGTCCGCCGCCCGGGCCTACGCCGGAATCCTGCGGCGGGCCAGTGGCGAGGCACCGGTGGTCGTCGTGTCCGACGATCCGTCGGCCACCGACCGGATCCGCCAGTTCGCTCACGGCCAGCAGCGGTGGATGGTCGCGGTACGCATGGTCAGCGAGGGAGTCGACGTGCCACGGCTGTCCGTCGGGGTGTATGCGACCAGCGTGACGACCCCGCTGTTCTTCGCCCAGGCCGTCGGCCGGCTGGTGCGAGCACGCCGCCGTGGGGAGACCGCCTCGGTCTTCCTGCCGTCCGTGCCGGTGCTGCTGGGCCACGCGGCGGCCCTCGAGGCAGAGCGTGACCACGTGCTGGACCGCCGGGCCTCGTCCGGGCCGGGTGGGGAGGACCTGTGGTCCCCGGAGGAGTCGCTGCTTGCTGCGGCCGCAGCGGGTCGGCGCGGCGGGGAGGACTCGACCGGTGGGTCGTTCGAGGCGTTGGAGGCCCAGGCGTCGTTCGACCGGGTGCTGTTCGACGGTGGGGAGTTCGGTACCGAGGCGACGGCTGGCAGCGCCGACGAGGAGGAGTACCTCGGGCTGCCCGGCCTGCTCGACCGTGACCAGGTACGGCTCCTGCTACGACGCCGGCAGTCCGAGCAGGTGGCTCGCCACCGGGCCCGGCCGCCGGCGTCCACTCACCCCGCACCGGGTCACGCCGGTGCGACGCCCCCGCCGGCCGCGCCTGCGCTGCACGAGCGCACCGCTACCGTCCGCAAGGAGCTGGCCGGCCTGGTGGGGGCGTGGCACCGGCGCACCGGCACGCCGCACGCCATGATCCATGCCGAGCTGCGCGCGGCCGGTGGCGGACCGGTGGTCGCCCAGGCCTCGATCGACCAGATCCAAGCGCGGATCGATCTGCTGCGACAGTGGGCGGACCGGGTGCGTCGCTGAGCACGATCAGCGGCAGCATCCGGTAGGCCACCGTGGTGGCCAGCACCAGGGTGCGGTCCACCACGGCGAGCAGGCCGACCCCTTCCCGGTCCGCGGGATGGACCACATCCGCTCACGGAGGCTCCGGGCACCCATCCGAGGCTCACCGCTGGCCCGGTGCGACCTCGACCGGGTCGAGCACGCCCAGGGCGACCAGGTCGGCCACCGGCTCGGCGATGCGGCAGGATCCGTACGCGACGAAGAACGACCGGGTCAAGGTGGCCTCGGTGTCGTCCAACCGGGTCAGCCGGGTGACCAACCGGGTACCGTCATCCACCTCGAGCAGCCGACGCACCTCGTCTCGATCAGCCCCACCGACCGCGACCGCCGAGGTGGCGGCGAGCAGGTTGAGGAAGCCGTGGTGGGTGAACCCGGTGGTCGGATCCGTGTGCCGCACCGCGTGGTGCAGCCCCGCGGTAGCGGTGAACGGAACCTCCAGGTGCACGCAGTCGATGATGAACTCGGCTACCTCGGCCACGCTGGGGAAGTCCTCGGCCCGGGGCCCCCCGGTGCGCAGCTTCGCACCGTAGGCCGAGTCGCCGATCACCTCGAGGGCCTGGGTCCAGCCCGGTACCCGCGGTACCTCCACGTACCCCTCGACCGCCGGCAGCGCCCTGATCAGTCCTCGGGCCGTACCGGCCGGATCCGTCGTGTCGTGGGGCAGGGCGATCTGGACCATGCCCAGGATCAGCCGGGGCTCCTCGGCCAGCAGGGCCAGCGCGGGATCGATCCCATCCGGGCCGGTGTCGGCAATCAGGCCGATCACGATGTCCTCGGCCGGGCCGAGCCGCCGGGCAACAGCCTCGAGCAGCTCGGGCAGCCGCGACGCGGGGGTGAGAAACCGGCCGAGAAGCTCGGCATGCGCGCCACCCTGATGGACCAGGTGCTCGTCCAGCGCCCGGTCGATCGACAGGCTCGTTGGTGGGAAGACTCTGGCATCGTCGACCAGCGACTCGAGGAGGACCGAGAGGCTTGACATGGGCGGCAGGCTAGCGCACCGTACCCATGGCGTGACGGAAATGTCCGTTAATTGGGCGGCTCTGGGTCGCGTGGACCCGGGCGCCCGCGAGGAATGCACGGGCTCGGGAGAACCGGGGTCCGGTAACCCTGAGTCAGGGACGCAGGCACGCCGCGGGGAGCGTGAACCAGCGCAGCCGCTCGAACTCGGCAGGCAGCTTGTCCCCGGCCGTGGCCTGCGGACCAGGCTCACGTCCGGCGGCCTCCTCGAGCACCCGGCGTGCCTGGTCGAGGTAGTCGGCGAGCACGGATTCCGGGGCGCGTGCGGTGGTCACCGGGTGGTGCAGGACGCCGTCCTCGTCGTACCGCAGGTCGGTGAACCGCCACGGAGCCTGGCCGGCATCCTGGCGGTGCCGCCACACCCCCGTGGCCGGGTCGAACCGGTACTCCGGCAGCAGCGCCCATCCGAGGTCGGCGACCAGCTCGACCGCCTCGACGATGAACCGGACCTCCTCCTCGCTCATCGCCCAGTGGAAGCCGACCCGCGTCCACCCGGGCTTGATCCCCGCCAGTCCCGACAGGATCTCCGACTCGTACGCCCGGGAGTGCTCCGGGTCGATGCCCAGCAGCCGGTGGCCGTACGGACCGGCGCACGAGCACCCGCCGCGCGCCTGGATGCCGAACAGGTCGTTCAGCAGGGCGGTGACCGCGCCGTGGTGGACGTACCGGCCGTCCGGGGCGTGCACCACGAAGGAGAAGATGCCCAGCCTCTCGGTGTCCAGGCTGCCCAGCACGGTGATCCGTTCGTGGTCGCGCCAGGCGTCCACCGCCCGGCGGGTGAAGCTGTCCTCTCGCTCGGCGATCGCCTCGGCTCCCACCGCGACGGTCAGGTCCATCACCAGGCCGGCCCGGATCGCCCCCACGATGTCCGGGGTCCCGCCCTCCTCGCGCAGCACCGGGTCGTCCAGGTAGACCCTTTCGGTCGCGCTGACGTAGGCGACGGTCCCGCCGCCAGGGACCACCGGGACGGTGTTCGTCACCAGTTCGCGGTGGATCAGCAGGATCCCGGGGGTGCCCGGGCCGCCGACGAACTTGTGTGGGGACAGGAACACCGCATCCTTGGCCGCGTCGGGCTCCCCCGGCGGGCACATCGTGACCGGCAGGTAGGGCCCGGCTGCCGCGTAGTCGAAGAAGGCCAGTGCCCCGTGCTGGTGCAGCACCCGGGCTACCTCGAGGGTGTCGGTACGAATCCCGGTCACGTTGCTCGCCGCGGAGAAGGAGCCGATCCGCAGCGGGCGTCCGGCGTAGGCGCGCAGCTGGTGACGTAGGTCGTCGACGTCCAGACGTCCCTGTTAGAT
>JAJYSQ010000073.1 GCA_021793495.1 Actinomycetes bacterium | reverse complement strand
CCGCTTCCTCGACGACTCGGTGGAGATCGACGTCGATGCGCTGTGCGACGCCGAGGGGGAGCTCTACCTGGGCGGGGTGATGGAGCACATCGAGGAGGCGGGGATCCACTCCGGGGACTCCGCGTGCGCCCTGCCGCCGATCACCCTGGGCCGCTCGGACATCGCGCGGGTGCGCGCGGCGACCGAGGCGATCGCCATCGGCACGGGGGTGCGCGGGCTGCTGAACGTGCAGTTCGCCCTCGCCGCCGACGTGCTGTACGTGCTCGAGGCCAACCCTCGGGCGTCGCGGACGGTGCCGTTCGTGTCCAAGGCGACCGCGGTGCCGCTGGCCAAGGCGGCCGCCCGGGTCATGCTCGGGACCCCGATCGCCGTGCTGCGCGCCGAGGGGATGCTCCCGCCGGTCGCCGACGGCGCGGACCTGCCGCTGGGCGCTCCGGTGTCGGTGAAGGAGGCCGTGCTGCCGTTCCACCGGTTCCGCACCCCCGAGGGGCTGCGGGTGGACGCGGTGCTCGGACCGGAGATGCGTTCGACCGGTGAGGTGATGGGCATCGACTCCGGCTTCGGCACCGCGTTCGCCAAGTCCCAGACCGCGGCCTACGGTGGCCGCCTGCCGACCAAGGGGGTGGTGTTCGTCTCCGTCGCGAACCGGGACAAGCGTGCCATGCTCTTCCCGGTCAAGCGCCTGGCCGACCTGGGGTTCGCGGTGTGGGCGACCGAGGGGACCGCCGAGGTGCTGGCGCGCCACGGGGTCCGTGCCCGGGTGGTGCGCAAGCAGAGCCAGGGGCCGGGTCCGGACGGGGAGCCCACGATCGTCACCCGGATCCTCGAGGGCCAGGTCGACCTGATCGTGAACACCCCGTTCGGCGTGGGCCCCCGCCGGGACGGGTACGAGATCCGGACCGCAGCGGTGGACCGTGGTCTGCCGGCGATCACCACGGTGGCCGGTCTGGCCGCCGCGGTCGAAGGGATCGAGTCGCTGATCCAGACCGAGCCGGGGGTGCGTTCCCTGCAGTCCTACCGGCAGGCCGTGCGACCCGGGAGCCCGGCACCCGACGTGGCGCGACCCGGGAGCCCGAGCGAGAGAGGCACACGCTGATGCCGGTCCAGGTCCGAGGCGAGGTCCTCTCGGTCAAGCGGGTCGGGGAGTACCACGAGATGACCATCGTGGCCCCCGGGATCGCCGAGCACGCCCGCCCTGGCCAGTTCGTCACCCTGGCCGTGGGCGGGACACCGACCAGCATGCTCACCCGCCGGGCGTTCTCCATCTTCCGGGTGGCCGAGCGCGGGGTGTACGGCGGCACCGTCCAGGTCGTGTTCGCCGTCACCGGTGCCGGTACGGCGTGGCTGGCCGCGCGTCGGGCGCACGACTCGCTCGACGTCGTCGGGCCGTTGGGACGCCCGTTCAGCCTTCCGCGGGACCCGGCCAGCGCAACCCTGGTCGGCGGCGGTTACGGTGCCGCCCCGCTGATCTGGCTGGGCGAGGTGCTCCGACGGCGTGGCGCCCGCGTGGACTTCGTGCTCGGTGCCTCGCGCGAGACGCGGCTGTTCGGCTCGCTGGACGCGAAACGGATGGCCACCACCGTGGCCATCACCACCGAGGACGGCACGGTCGGGGTACGGGGGCGGGTCACTGATGTCCTGCCGACGCTGATGACCCGGGCGAACGCCGACGTGGTGTACGCGTGCGGCCCGATGCCGATGTTGGCCGAGGTCACCCGGATCGCCGCCGACCGGGGGGCCAGCGTCCAGGTAGCGGTCGAGGAGTCCATGGCGTGCGGGATCGGGGTGTGCATGACCTGCGTGCTGCCGGTGGTCGGCGAGGACGGGGTGATCCGGATGGTCCGGTCGTGCGTCCAGGGTCCGGTGATGGACGGCACGCGGGTGCGGTGGGAGGACATCGGCACCGTCCCGGAGGGCACCTGGGGCACGGCGCCGGTCGCCGGTGCCACCTCGGTGCGCAGCGGGAGCCGGTGATGGCTCAGATGAGGGTCCTGCCGGGGCAGCCGGACGCCGCCGCGACGGCCGCGGTGGACCTACGCACCCGCCTGGCTGGCCTGGCCCTGCCGAACCCGGTGCTCACCGCCTCCGGGTGCGCGGGCGCCGGCCGTGAGCTGCACCAGTTCGTCGACGTCGCCTCGCTGGGTGCGGTGGTGACGAAGTCGATCATGCTGGCGCCACGGGCTGGGCGTGCGACCCCCCGGATGGTCGAGACCCCGTCGGGCCTGCTGAACTCGATCGGCCTGCAGGGCCCGGGGCTCGAGGAGTTCCTCGCCCACGACCTTCCGTGGCTGGTCGAGCACGGTGCGCGGCCGGTGGTGTCGATCGCTGGGGAGAGCGTGGAGGAGTACGCCCGGCTGGCCGCACGGCTGCGCCATGCCCCGGGGGTCGCCGGGGTCGAGGTGAACATCTCCTGCCCGAACGTGGCCAACCGCGGGCTGGTGTTCGCCTGCCGAGCCACCGACGCCGCGACCGTGGTGCGCGCGGTCCGGCAGAACACCGCCGGGAGCGTCCCCGTACTGGCCAAGCTCTCCCCGGACGTCACCGACATCGTGGAGATCGCCGCCGCGTGCGTGGCCGCCGGGGCCGACGGGCTGTCCCTGATCAACACCCTGCTGGGGATGGTGATCGACACCACGACCATGCGTCCGTCGCTGGCCGGGGTGACCGGCGGGCTGTCCGGCCCGGCGATCCGCCCCGTCGCCGTACGGTGCGTCTGGCAGGTGCACGAGGCGATGCCCGAGGTGCCGATCCTCGCCATGGGTGGCATCCTCACCGGATCCGATGCCCTGGAGATGGTGCTCGCCGGGGCCAGCGCGGTCAGCGTCGGCACCGCGATCTTCCACGACCCGGGTGCGCCCGGTCGGATCCTCGCCGAGCTGGCCCACGCCCTTGCCGGGCTCGGCTTCGCCCGGCTGGTCGATGCCGTCGGGTACGCCCACCGTCCCCCGGAACCCCCGCCCGACGCCGGTGCCGGGTCCGGCACGGTCACCGATGCTGGTGCCGACGCTCCCGCCGAGGGATCGGCCGACGTCGAAGCCGTCACCGGCCCGCCACAGGTGCGGCGATGACCGGGTGCGCGCAGCCGGGCCAGCGCACCGGCGCCGGCCTCGTCGCACCGGCACCGGCACCGGTGGCGCTGGCCCTGGACGCGGCAGACCTGGACCAGGCCCTGGCGTGGGCGACGGCGGCCGGGCCGTGGGTCAGCACCGTCAAGGTCGGCCTCGAGCTCTTCCTGCGCTACGGAGCCGCCGGGGTGCAGTCGGCGCGCCAGGCCAGCGGGGGTCGGGCGGTCTTCCTGGACCTGAAGCTCGCCGACATCCCGAACACGGTGTCGGGGGCGGCCCGGGCGGTCGCCGGCCTGGCCCCCGAGTACCTCACCGTGCACGCCCTGGGCGGGGCGCCGATGATCGCCGCCGCGGCCGAGGCGTTGCCCGACACCCTGATCACCGCGGTCACCGTGCTCACCTCGCTGGATGCCGCGGCGCTGGCGGCGATGGGCATCGCCGGGCCGCCGGACGCCGCGGTGCGCCGGTTGGCGACGCTGGCGGTCGCGGCGGGGGCCCGCGCCCTGGTCTGCTCGCCCCGCGAGGTGGCTGCGGTCCGCGCCGAGGTCGGGCCGGGGATCGTCCTGGTCACCCCGGGTGTGCGCCCCGCCGGCACCGACCCCGGTGACCAGTCCCGGACCGCAACGCCGGAGCAGGCCATCGCCGACGGCGCTGACCTGCTGGTCGTCGGTCGGCCGGTGACCCGCTCGCCGGACGTCGCCCAGGCGGCCCGCGCCCTGGCCCGGTCACTGGCGGCATTGCCGAGGAGGGCTTCGACTCGCTAGGTTCCCTCGTCATCCCCATCGCGCTCGCGCCCATCGGCGCCGGCGACACCGAACCGAGGAGTCCTGGCGTGGTCCTACCTCCGTTGACCCCCGAGCAGCGCGCCGCCGCGCTGGAGAAGGCCGCCGCTGCCCGTCGGGAGCGAGCCGAGATCAAGAACCGGCTCAAGCACTCTGGTGCCTCGCTGAGCGAGGTGCTCGCACAGGGTCAGAGCAGCGATGCGGTCGGGAAGATGAAGGTCTCGGCGGTCCTGGAGTCGATGCCCGGGATCGGCAAGATCCGGGCCCGGGAGATCATGACCCGCCTGGGTATCGCGGAGACCCGCCGGGTGCGCGGGCTGGGGGCCAACCAGGTGGTGGCGCTGCGACGCGAGTTCGGCGGCGGTGGCGCCTGAGGGGTCCCGGCTGGTCGTGCTGTCCGGTCCCTCCGGGGTCGGCAAGAGCACCGTGGTCCGTCGGCTGCGCGCCGAGCACCCGGACGTCTGGGTATCGGTCTCGGCGACCACCCGGTACCCACGGCCCGGTGAGACCGACGGGGTGCAGTACCTGTTCGTCGACGACGCCCGGTTCGACCGGATGGTCACCGCCGGGGAGCTGCTGGAGTGGGCCCAGTTCGCCGGGCACCGGTACGGCACGCCGCGCGGCCCGGTGGTCGAGCACCTTCGGTCCGGGGTGCCCACCTTGCTGGAGATCGACCTGCAGGGGGCTCGTCAGGTGCGGGCGGCGATGCCCGAGGCGCACCTGGTGTTCCTGGCGCCGCCCTCCTGGGAGGAGCTGGTCCGCCGGCTGACCGGCCGGGGCACCGAGCCGCCCGATGTCATCGCCCAACGGCTGGCCGCAGCCCGGGTGGAGCTGGCCGCCGAGCCGGAGTTCGACACCGTGCTGGTGAACTCCTCGGTCACCGAGGTCACCGACCGGCTGGTAGCGTTGTTCGCGTCCACGGCCTGATCGGGCCCGGTTCTCGTCCGTCACGGAAGGCACCTGCGCGTGGCCAGCACCCCTGTCGTGCCCGAAGGCATCACCAACCCCCCGATCGACGAGCTGCTGGCCAAGGCGGACTCGAAGTACGCGCTGGTGCTGTACGCCGCGAAGCGGGCCCGCCAGATCAACGCGTACTACACCCAGCTCGGAGAAGGGCTGCTGGAGTACGTCGGACCGCTGGTCGAGACGCACGTGCACGAGAAGCCGTTGTCCATCGCCATGCGCGAGATCAACGAGAACCTGCTGGTGCTCTCTCCGGCCGATCCGGAGCTGGGCGACGAGCTGGTCAGCGACCCTCCGTCCGGGGACGTCGGCGCCTGACCGGCCCGGTCGCACACCGCACCGAGGAGGACCGCCGTGTCTCACGTCCTGCTCGGGGTGTCCGGGGGGATCGCGGCCTACAAGGCGTGCGAGGTGGTGCGCCGGCTGCGCGAGGCCGGTCATGAGGTGCAGGTCGCACCCACCACCGCGGCCCTGCGCTTCGTCGGCGTGCCCACCTGGGCCGCACTGTCCGGCCGACCGGTGAGCGTCGACGTGTTCGACGATCCCGATCAGGTGCGACATGTCACCCTGGCCCGTTGGGCGGAGCTGGTCGTGGTGGCCCCGGCGACCGCCGACCTGCTGGCCCGGGCGGCCGCGGGCCGGGCCGACGACCTGCTGACCGCCGCGCTCCTGACCACTCGGGCCCCGGTGGTGCTGGCCCCCGCGATGCACACCGAGATGTGGGAGCACCCGGCCACGCAGGCCAACGTGGCCCTGCTGCGCCACCGGGGAGTCGTCGTGATCGACCCGGACGTCGGGCGGCTGGCCGGTCCGGACTCCGGGCCCGGCCGGCTGCCGACGCCGGAGGCCCTGGTGGAGACCGTTCGGCGGATGCTGACCCGCGGGGCCGCGGCGACCTCGCCCGACCTGGCCGGCCGCCACGTCGTGGTGTCGGCGGGCGGGACCCGAGAGGCGTTGGACCCCGTCCGCTTCCTGGGCAACCGGTCCTCCGGCCGGCAGGGGTACGCGCTGGCGGCCACCGCCGTGGCCCGCGGCGCGCGGGTCACCCTCGTCGCGGCCAACGTCACGCTGGCCCCGCCGGCAGGGGTCCGGGTCGTGCCGGTCGTGTCCGCCGCCGAGCTGGGCGATGCCGTGCTCTCGGTGTCTCGCGACGCCGACGCCGTGGTGATGGCCGCTGCCGTCGCGGACTTCCGACCCGCCCACCCCAGCGCCACCAAGATCAAGAAGTCCGTGTCCGGGCCGCCGCGGATCGAGCTGGTCACCACCGGCGACGTGCTTGCCGCGCTGGTCGCCGCCCGGATCCCGGGGCAGGTGCTGGTCGGGTTCGCCGCCGAGACCGGGGACGCCGGTGCCGACGTGCTGGGCTACGGGAGGGCGAAGCTGGCCGCCAAGGGCGTCGACCTGCTGGTGGTCAACGAGGTCGGTGAGCACCGAGGGTTCGAGTCGTCGGACAACCAGGCCGTGGTGCTCGTCGCCGACGGGACGAGCCGCGAGGTCGGTCTCGGGCCGAAGGAGACCCTGGCCGACGTGGTGTGGGACCTGGTCGCCGCCCGCTGGCAGCCGGGCGCGGACGGGGCCGGCGAGTAGACTCTCCCGCGGTCGGCGCCCGACGACCGTGGTGGTCTGCCCACGGTCCGCCACGCGCGGCCAGCCAGCAGCCGCTGCGAGCCAAGGAGCGCCGTGTCCCACCGCCTGTTCACCTCGGAGTCCGTCACCGAGGGCCACCCCGACAAGATCGCCGACCAGATCAGCGACGCCATCCTCGACGAGCTGCTCAAGCAGGACACCCGCAGCCGGGTTGCCGTGGAGACGTTGATCGCGACCGGCCAGGTGCACGTCGCCGGGGAGGTCACCACCGATGCGTACGCCGACATCCCGAGGATCGTGCGCGACACCATCCTGGAGATCGGGTACGACTCGTCGAAGAAGGGCTTCGACGGCGCCTCCTGCGGGGTGTCGGTGTCCATCGGGGCGCAGTCACCGGACATCGCCCAGGGCGTCGAGCAGGCCTACGAAGACCGTGCCGAGGGCTCGGTGGACCCGTTGGACCGGCAGGGAGCCGGTGACCAGGGGTTGATGTTCGGCTACGCGTGCGACGACACCCCGCAGCTGATGCCGATGCCGATCTGGCTGGCGCACCGGCTCGCCGAGCAGCTGACCCGGGTCCGCAAGGACGGCACGGTGCCCTACCTGAGGCCGGACGGCAAGACCCAGGTGACGATCGCCTACGACGGGGACCGCCCGGTCCGCCTGGACACGGTCGTGGTCTCCAGCCAGCACGCCGCGGACATCGACCTGGACACGTTGCTCGGCCCCGACGTCGCCGAGTTCGTCGTCGCCCCGGTCCTGGCCGGGCTGGACATCGACGTGTCCGGCTACCGGCTCCTGGTCAACCCGACGGGCCGGTTCGAGGTCGGCGGGCCGATGGGGGACGCCGGCCTGACCGTGGGGAAGATCATCGT
>JAJYSQ010000072.1 GCA_021793495.1 Actinomycetes bacterium | reverse complement strand
ACACCAGGCTGTAGGCCCCGCGAAGACCCGGCAGGACCTGGCAGGCCGCCTCCTCCATGGATCGATCCGGGTAGCTGGCCAGCAGCGCCGTGACCAGGTCCGTGTCGCTGGTTGCCCCCAGGCCACCGGCGACCGGCAGCTCCAGCTCCCCGGCCGCCTCGCGGCGAGCCGCGACCCGCCGGCGCAGCTCGCCGGTGTTCGTCAGGTTGCCGTTGTGCCCCAGCGCCAGGCTGCCGGTCGCGGTCGCCCGGAAGGTCGGCTGGGCGTTCTCCCAGACGCTGGATCCGGTCGTCGAGTAGCGCGCGTGCCCGATCGCCAGGTGGCCGCGCAGCGAGGAGAGCACGGGCTCGTTGAACACCTGGGCGACCAGCCCCATGTCCTTGTAGACCAGGATCTGCGAGCCGTTGCTCACCGCGATGCCCGCAGACTCCTGACCCCGGTGCTGCAGCGCGTACAACCCGAAGTAGGTGAGCTTGGACACCTCCTCGCCCGGCGCCCACACCCCGAACACCCCGCACGCGTCTTGGGGGGCCTTCTCCCCGGCGAGCAGGTCGTGGGTGAGCAGGCCGTCGCCACCGAGCACGGGGACTCCTCGACGCTGGGGGTGACGCGCCGGATCCGGGCGCGACCCGCTGAGTCTAACCGGGCGCCTACCCGGGCCGGCTCCGGCTGGGTCGGCGCCGGCGGGTCCGGGGCCGTGGACGGGCTGCTTCGCCGTCCAGTCGCACCGCGACGAAGCCGCCGACCAGCCCGCCGAACGCAGCCAGCAGGACCCCCAGGTACAGGGCCACCTGGCCCCAGGAGTACGACCCGTCCTGGCCACGGCTGGCGTAGGCGAGCAGGGCGGCCACCAAGGAGCCGAGCACGATCCCGGTGACGATCATGCGCGCATACCGCGGGGCACGGCGCACGGACGGCATGCGCCCAGGCTACCGCCGGGTACCGACACCCGGCAGCGGTAACCACCCGCTCAGGTCGGCGCGGCTCCCGCTGGCATGGATCCGTCCGGTCTCGACCGCCTGGGCCCAGCCGAGCCGGTCGCCGACCAGGGCGAGCCAGGTCTGCGGGTCGGTCTCCACCACGTTCGGCGGGGTGCCGCGAGTATGAGTGAGCCCACCGACGCACTGCGCCACGCCGAACGGGGGCACCCGGACCTCCACGGCATGCCCCGGGGCCACGGCGGCGAGCTCCTCCAGCGACCAACGGACCGCGGTGGCCACCGTGCCTGCCGACGTGGCCGACGGATCCGCGAGCCAGTCCCGCATCGCCGTACGTCCGGCCTGCGGGTCGACGCGCCGCCGAGCCGGCATCGGGATCAGCCGAACAGCGCGGGGAACGCGGACTGGTGGGCAGCGCGCAGCTCGTCCACGGCCACGATGAACTGGTCCTGCACCTCCAGGGCCGAGCCGAGGACCACCCCGATACGCGCGACCGGCACGCCACGAGCCACGCACATGTCGCGCCGCCGCAGCTCCTCGCTGCGCGACACGGCGACCACGGCCCGGGCGGCGGACTCGGAGAACAGCCCCACGAACGGGTCCACCCCCTCCGGCAGGACGATGCGCGCCCCCGTCCCGCCCCGCAGGCAGGCCTCGACCAGGGTGATGGCCAACCCGCCGTTGGACAGGTCGTGGGCGGCCTCGACCAGGCCGTCGCGCGAGGCGGCGACCAGGACCTCGGCCAGCTCGCGTTCGGCGTCCAGGTCGACCCTGGGCGGGCGTCCACCCAGGTGTCCGTGCTCGAGGTGGGCCCAGGACGAGCCACCGAGCTCGTCCCGGGTCTGGCCCAGCAGGAAGATCATGTCGCCCTCGTGACGGAACCCGACCGGGGTCCGCCGAGCCACGTCGTCGAGCACCCCGAGCACCCCGACGACCGGGGTGGGCAGGATCGGGGTCGTCCCCGTCTGGTTGTAGAAGCTGACGTTGCCTCCGGTGACCGGGATGCCCAGGGTCTGGCAGCCGTCGGCCAGTCCCCGCACGGCCTCGGCGAACTGCCACATCACCTCGGGGTCCTCGGGTGAGCCGAAGTTCAGGCAGTTGGTGACGGCCAGCGGTACCGCGCCGGTGGTGGCCACGTTGCGGTACGCCTCGACCAGGGCGAGCTGGGCTCCGGCGTACGGGTCCAGCATCGTGTACCGGCCGTTGCCGTCGGTGGCCACCGCCACGCCGAGCCCGGTGTGCGCATCGACCCGGACCACCCCGGCGTCTTCGGGAGCGGCCAGCACCGTGTTGCCTTGGACGTACCGGTCGTACTGGTCGGTCACCCAGCTCTTGTCCGCCAGCTCGGGGCTGGACACCATGCGCAGCAGGGTGGCGCGCAGCTCGGCTCCGGTCCCCGGCCGGGCGAGCCGGTGCGCCGTGGGTTCGTCGGCCACCAGCGCGTCCTGGCCGGCGGGACGGTGCAGCGGACGCTGGTAGACCGGTCCCTCGTGGGCCACGGTGCGCGGTGGGACGTCGACGATGCGTTCGTCGTGGAAGTCGATGGTCAACCGCCCTGTGTCGTTGACCTCACCGATCACGGTCGCGGTGACGTCCCAGCGGCGGGCGACGGCGAGGAAGCGCTCGAGCCGGCGCGGCTCGACGATCGCGCACATCCGCTCCTGGGACTCGCTCATCAGGATCTCTTCGCACCCGAGCGACGCGTCGCGCAGCGGCACCCGGTCCAGCCAGACGTGCATGCCGGTACCGGCGTTGCTGGCCAGCTCGCTGGTCGCGCAGGACAGACCGGCTCCCCCGAGGTCCTGGATTCCGACCACCAGGTCCTCGGCGTACAGCTGGAGGCAGCACTCGATGAGCAGCTTCTCGGCGAACGGGTCACCGACCTGGACGCTGGGGCGCTTGGCGGTCGAGCCGGTTCCCTCGCTGCCACTGAAGGTCGCACTGGCCAGCACCGAGACCCCGCCGATCCCGTCCCCGCCGGTCCGCGAGCCGAAGAGCACGACCAGGTTCCCGGGCCCGGTGGCCTTGGCCAGCTTGATGTCCTCGTGGCGCATCACCCCGACACACAAGGCGTTGACCAGCGGGTTGCCCGCGTACGACGGGTCGAAGACGACCTCGCCGCCGATCGTCGGCAGCCCCAGGCAGTTGGCGTAGCCGCCGATGCCGGCCACGACGCCGGGCAGCACCCGAGCGGTGTCCGGTGCCTCGGGGGGGCCGAACCGCAACGGGTCGGCGATCGCCACCGGGCGTGCGCCCATCGACAGGATGTCGCGCACGATCCCACCCACCCCGGTGGCCGCCCCCTGGTAGGGCTCGACGTAGCTGGGGTGGTTGTGCGACTCGATCTTGAAAGTGACGGCGTACCCCTGGCCGATGTCGACCACGCCAGCGTTCTCCCCGATCCCGACCAGCAGGATGTCGGTGTCCGGCTTCTTCTCGGCGAACTGGCGCAGGTGCACCTTGCTCGACTTGTACGAGCAGTGCTCGCTCCACATGACCGAGTACATGGCCAGCTCCGAGCTGGTCGGTCGCCGGCCGAGGATCGTACGGATCCGCGCGTACTCGTCCTCGGCCAGCCCGAGGGCACCGTAGGGCTGCTCGAGGTCGGGGCTGGCCGTGGCTCGCTCGGTGGTGTCGGTCATCGCGCACCCACCGTCCCGGTGAGCATCCGGCGCAGGATCGAGGTGAAGAACCCCATCCCGTCCCGGCTCGGTCCGGTGAGCGGGTCGATCGCGTGCTCCGGGTGCGGCATGAGCCCGACGATCGTGCCGGAGGCGTTGGCGATCCCCGCGATGTCGCGGTAGGAGCCGTTGGGGTTCGAGCCCAGGTAGCGCACGACGACCCGACCCTCGGACTCCAGCGCGTCCAGCGTGGCGTCATCGGCGACGTAGGCACCCTCCCCGTTCTTCACCGGCACCACGATCTCCTGACCCGCGGCGTACCCGGAGGTCCACGCGGTGGCGCTCGACTCGACGCGCAACCGCTGGTCGCGGCAGACGAAGCGCAGGCTGGCGTTGCGGGCCAGCGCCCCGGGCAGCAGGTGGGCCTCGGTGAGCAGCTGGAAGCCGTTGCAGATGCCCAGGACCGGAAGGCCGTCGTGGGCGGCCTCCACGACCGCGGTCATCACCGGGGCGAACCGGGCGATCGCCCCGGTGCGCAGGTAGTCGCCGTAGGAGAAGCCGCCGGGCAGCACGACCGCGTCCACCCCGTGCAGGTCCGCGTCGGCGTGCCACAGCGGTACGGCCGTACCACCAGCGGCGACGATGGCCCGTAGGGCGTCCCGGTCGTCCAGGGAGCCGGGGAAGGTGACCACACCGATGCGCGCGCCGACCGGTGAGGACCGGTCCACACCGGCACCGGCGCTCACCGTGGGTGTGGTCACGACGGGGCCGGTCACGGCTCGACCCGTACGGTGAAGTCCTCGATCACCGGGTTCGCCAACAGGGTCTCGGCGGCGCGGCGGACCTCGGCGATCCGGTCGTCGGTGACCTCCCCGTCGACGGTCAGCTCGAACCGCTTGCCCTGGCGCACCCGGACGATCCCGTCGAACCCGAGCCGGGGCAGCGCGGCGGCCACCGCCTGGCCCTGCGGGTCGAGGATCTCCGGCTTGAGCATGACGTCGACGACGACGCGAGGCACGGGTCGCTCCAGCGGTTCGTGGGGAGTTCGGGGTGTGGTCTCGGGGGCGCGGTGCCCAGCCTACCGGGGCGCGCAGCCGTGGCCGCCTTCTGCCGCCTTCTGCCGCCTTCTGCCGCCTTCTGCCGCCTTCTGCCGCCTTCTGCCGCGACGATCATGGGGAGATTGCTGGTGCGTGACTCGCCAAAGCAGCAATCTCCCCATGATCGTCGCAGGAAGGCACGAAGGCACAGGGAAGGCCGTGTATTCCAACATCCCTGTGGACAGATTCGGCGGGCTGTCATCCGCCCGCGGCACCCTGCACGGCATGAGCCGACCGGTCTCGATCCCCGAACAGCTGCTCGCTTCCGGCTTCTTCCGCGACGAGGCGCTGGCCGCCGGGATGGCGCCTGGCAGCCTGCGTGCCCGACGCCTCACTCGCGTCAGCTACGGCCTCTACGTCGCAGCCGCTGAACCGGACCTGCCAACCCGGTGCCGCGCGTTGGGACGGCTGCTCCCGCCCGGCGCCGTCTTCGGCTACGACACGGCACGTGCCCTGCTCGGCCTACCCACCCCTCGGAACGATCAGCGCACCGTCGCCGCGCCACGCGTCCACCTCTGCGTCCCCCCTGGTCAGCCCGTTCCACATCGCGCCGGGCTGGTCGCCCACGCCCATACGATGCCCGCCGATCACACGCGGGTCTGGCGGGGTCTGCCGATCACCTCGGCGGCGCGGACCTGGGTCGACCTGGCGCAGCACCTGAACCTCGTGGAGCTGGTGGTGGTCGGGGACGCCGTGCTCGCCGCCTCGCTGAGCGACCTCACTGCCCTGACCTCGATGGTGGAACAGTGTCCCGGCCGGCGCGGCATCCTGCTCGCCCGACGCGCGTTGAGCCTCGTGCGAACCGGGGTGCGCTCGCCGATGGAGACGCGGACCCGGCTGGTCCTGGTCCTCGGCGGCCTGCCCTGCCCGGAGATCAACGTCGACCTGCGCGATGAGTTCGGACAGTTCCTTGCCTGCGTCGACCTGTTCTATCGTCCGGCGCGCGTCGTGCTCGAGTACGAAGGCGACCATCATCGCGATCGGGAGACGTTCCGGTACGACCTCGCACGGCGCAACCTGTTGACGCGACACGGATACCGCGTGCTCCACGTCGTAGACCGCGACGTGTTCGTCCAACCGCACCGCCTTGTCGACGAGACCAGGCTCGCGTTGCAGGCCCGCGGCATGTCCTGCTGATGCGTCGATCATGGGAGACGTGCTGGTTGTGGGCAGGCCGGACCCGCAATGTTCCCATGATCGACGCGGGCATGATCGACGCGGGCATGATCGACGCGGGCATGATCGACGCGCTACCGCCGCCGGTCACGCGAAGCGTCGCCCGGTCAGCGCCTCGTACGCCGCGACGTACCGCTGCCGGGTGCGCTCGACGACCTCCTCGGGCAGCGCGGGCGGAGCCTCGCCGGACGATGGCGACCACCGGGCTGCCGGGGATACCAACCAGTCGCGCACGTACTGCTTGTCGTAGGACGGCTGCGGGCCACCCGGGCGCCACGAGCCTGCCGGCCAGTACCGTGACGAGTCCGGGGTGAGCACCTCGTCGGCGAGCACCAGCGAGCCGTCCTGCGGGTCGAGACCGAACTCCAGCTTCGTGTCCGCGAGCAGGATGCCCCGCTGCTCGGCCAGCCCATGGCCGCGCGCGTACACCTGCAGGGTCGTCCGGCGCAGCCGCTCGGCCAGCTCCCGGCCCACCTGCTCGGCGACCCGGTCGAGGCTGACGTTCTCGTCGTGCTCGCCCAGGGTCGCCTTGGTCGCCGGGGTGAAGACCGGCTCGGGCAGCCGCGAGCCCTCGACGAGCCCCTCGGGCAGGTCGACGCCGCACACCGAGCGGCTGGCGGCGTACTCCACCAGCCCCGACCCGGCCAGGTAACCGCGGGCGACGCACTCGACCGGGACCATGTCCAGCCGCCGGGCCAGGAACGCCCGGCCGGCGACCACCTCGGGCACCTCGGTGGAGACCACGTGGTGGGCGACGAGGTCGGCCAGCCGTTCGAACCACCACAGCGACATCGCGGTGAGGACCCGGCCCTTGTCCGGGATCGACGTGGGCAGCACCCAGTCGTACGCGCTGATCCGGTCGGTGGCCACGAACAGCAGGTGACCGTCGGGCGTCTCGTACAGCTCGCGGACCTTCCCGGAGTAGACGTGCCGGTAGCCGGTCGGAAGCTGGTACGCCGGTACCGGTACGGTCGTGCTCACAGGATCTCCTCGGGGGCGTAGGAGGCCGCCCGCGGATGGCGGGCCACGATCTCACCGACCCGGGCCACGACCGCGCCGACCTGGGCGCCGGCCGCCCCGGTGAACGAGACCGGCTCGGCGACCAGGGCGTCGATCTCGATCCGGGACAGGCGAAGCCGCGGGTCGGCCGCCAACCGGTCGAGCAGGTCGTTCCGGGGCTCGCCGGACTCGCGCATCCGCAGAGCCACGGCCACGGCGTGCTCGCGGATCGCCTCGTGCGCCTGCTCGCGGCCCACCCCCCGGCGCAGCGCGGCGACCAGGATCCGGGTGGTCGCCAGGAACGGGAGGTACCGGTCCAGCTCCCGGGCGATCACCGCCGGGTAGGCCCCGAAGTCGTCGAGCACGGTGAGCATCGTCTGGGCCAGCCCGTCGACGGCGAAGAACGCGTCGGGCAGGGCCACGCGCCGGACCACCGAGCAGGACACGTCCCCCTCGTTCCACTGGTCACCGGCCAGCTCGGCGACCATCGACAGGTAACCGCGCAGCACCACGGCGAACCCGTTGACCCGCTCGCAGGAACGCGTGTTCATCTT
>JAJYSQ010000071.1 GCA_021793495.1 Actinomycetes bacterium | reverse complement strand
CCGGCTTGCTCGCTGGGCTCGCTGTGCCCCATTGCCGCAGCTTGGGGGTGTGGCGGGTGCTTGCGGGGCCCGCGCGCCACCGTCACCGGCCGGGGCCGAACACGCTGGGGTTGGCGGCCATCACCTCGCGCCAGTCGGCGTCGTGGGGGAACCGCACCACCAGCCAGCCGCGGTCCTCCAACCGGTATTCGGCCTGGAGGTCGCGCATGGCCTGATGGGCGGTGTCGTGGTGCGGGCCGTCGATGAACACGGCCACGTCGGAACCGTTCAACCGGTACACGAAGTCCGGCCGGGCCAGCGCCTCCGCGACCGTCACCTGGGCCTCGTCGGGCACCCGGTAGCCGCCGTCGCGCAGCATCGTCAGGAACTCCCGCTCCAAGCTGCTCTCAGTGAGCCGTTCCAGGGCGGTGAGCTGCTCCTGTGCACTCGCCGCGTCGCCGCCGACGGCTTTGGTGCGGCCGTCGGCCAGCGCCAGCAGGAGGTCGACGACCGAGAGCCGATCGATCAGCGTGTGGTCCTTCTGGTTGGTGTAGGAGAGCAGGCAGTCGTAGCAGCCGCGCTCACAGCGTTCGGTGGTGCCTTCGGCGTGCCCGCGGTCGGTACCGTCGCTGTCCACATGGGTGATGTTCAGCGCCTCCTCGGCGACCCTGGCGAGGGCGTCGGGGTCGTCGCGGAGCTGGCGCAGCACCCCCGCTCCGCCTTCGGCACTCTCGATGAAGAGCATGCGGCCGCGGCCCTGCGGGTCGGGCAGGTCCTCGCTGGACAGCTCCGCATCCTCCAACTGGAACACCGCCTCGATGCCGCGCTCCAACGCGTAGCGCAGCGTGACCACCTGCTCGTTCTTCAGCGGCCGGACCCAGCGCAGCACCAGGATGTTCTTGCTGTCCTCGACGTAGGGGGTGACCTTGGCGACCTTCTTGGCGTCCTTGAACGATCCCAGGCCCTCCTCGTCGGGGACGTTCTCGGTGGCCTTGGCCTCGCTCAGCCAGCGGCCCGTGACCGGATCGATCCAGAAGCCGACGTCGTTGCGGTCGCGGCGGCGACGACGGCCCATGTTGATGACGCGCACGATGGCGGTGTCGCCATAGACCAGATCGGCGAGATCGGAACCGCCGGTGTCCTGCACCGTTGCGGCCGACCGCCCCGAACGGGCACCGTGCTCGGAGAACCGGAAGGCGGTGCGCAGTTCGAACCCGGCGCGGCGGCGCTCCTCCTCGTCGGAGGAGATGCGCTGGCGGCGCACGGTGAACACGGTCTCCAGCCGCATCAGGTCCGACATGGTGGAGCTCAGGGGCTGCCCGCACTCCTGGCATTCGTCAAGGCCGGCCTGGCGGTCGTGCCAGTAGCCGCACGCGGCGCAGATGCGCGCCTCGGCGGTGCTGAGGTCGCCGCCGTCGGTGGGCACCTGGACGCTGGTGACCTCGTAGCGCTGGCCCTCGTGGTAGATCAGCGCACCCGGGCCGAACTCCGACACCGCGATGAAGCGCGGGCGCTGCAGGTAGGTGCCGCGCTCCCGGCGGGCGGGGATGTAGGCGGCCAGCGGCAGCCGGGGGAAGGAGTAGCCGGGCAGGAACCCTTCCGACGCGAAATAGCGGTAGGTGTAGAAGTCGCTGAACTGGTGGTTCTTGTCCTGGTTGAGCAGCAGTTGCTGCTGGGTCTCGGCGTGGGTGCGCCGCGCCTTCGCCTCGTTGCGGACGCGCGGGCTGTTGGCGGTGTCGATGACGTGCCGGTTCTGCGTGCGCTGCTCGGTGAGCGCGGCCTCGTACAGCCCCCGCCACCGGTCGCACACGCGGTCGAACCGCCCGGGTGCCGCCCGTACGACGTCTGCCACCCATTCGTCGTACCACCAGGGGCTGTCCGCCAAGCCGAGTCCGGCCAGTACCGCTTCTGCCCGGCGCACCGCGCGGCGCTGCGCGCCGGGGTCGTGGATCGTGCTCGTGATGTGCGAGCGCAGCTCCAGCGACGGCATGGAGTCGGGTTCGGCCGAGACGTCCACGACGTCGCCCATCCCGCTGTTGAGGTGGGCGCCGGTCTCGGCCAGCCAGATCGCCTGGACGTGGGAGCGCACCAGGTCCTCGTTGGCCAGGTCCAGCCGGGGCGGCTGGACACTGCCGGCCACCATCTGGCTCGAACGGCGGAAGTAGTACTGGTCGTGGGCGCTGCCGGTGGAGCAGTAGGTGGTGACCAGGGCGGGCTGCCCGCTACGGCCCGCACGGCCGGAACGCTGCGCGTAGTTGGCCGGGGTGGGCGGTACGTTGCGCATGCCCACGGCGTTCAGCGAGGAGATGTCCACACCGAGCTCCATCGTCGGGGAGCAGAACATCAGCTTCAGCGTGCCGTCGCGGAACGTCTGCTCCCGCTTCTGCCGGTCTTCACCGGACACCTGGGCGGTGTGCTCCTTGGCCTGTAGGCGGCGGAACCGGTCCGAGCCCGCGCGGTAGAGGTCCCGGAAGTAGGCGTTGACGTGCGCCCCGGCCTCCTGGTCGACCACCTTGCGCAGCGGGTCCGACACACCGGCCTTCCCGGTTCCGGCCCGCCAGATCAGCGCCGAGGACTTCAGCCGGTAGCCGGGCCCTGACCGCTTCTCCTCGATCCGCGTGAGCAGCCCCAGCCCGGTCAGCACCCCCACCAGGTCGTCGATGACCAGTTGGGCGTCGTCGAGGGAGATCACGCCCGGGGCGGCGTGGCCGAACCGGCCCGGGTGGCGCAGGTAGCGGCCGAACGCGCCACGCGCGGTGATGTGCTTGTCGGTGCGCAGCTTCCCCGCGCGGCCCGGTTCGGTGTACACGGTGCCGGGCTGCACCCGGTCCTCACCCGGGGACAGCGCCCACGGATCGCACAGCAACTGGCTCGACTGGCTCTCCAGGCGTTCGTAGCCGACCTGGGTGAACACCTCGACGTCGACGGCCAGCGCCCGGCGCATCTCATCCAGCAGGATCTTGGCCAGTTGGTACCGCAGTTCAGGAGGGGCCTCGCGCAGGAGCGCCGACACCGGCACGTCCTGCTCGGTGCCGGGGCGTTCACGCCAGCAGTCCTCGTCTTCGGAGATCTCGATCAGGTCGGCGTAGTCGAACCGGAGCAGGCCCGTCTGCTCCAGGTTGGGCATGGTGACCCGCCACCCGTCCTTGAGGTCGGTGTAGATCCGGTAACCCACGACGTTGCGCAGAGCGGTGAGCACCGCTTCCTTCTGCGAGAACTTCACCCCGGGGTTCTGGGCGAACTCGGTCAGCGGCAAATCCAGCACCTCGGTGACGCGCTCGGCGACCGTGTCGTGGCGCAACCCCTTCTCCCCGGCCTGGTCGGCGGCCCGGTGCAGCGCGGCCCGCAACTGGGCCACCTGGGCGAAGTCGTTGAAGTGGCCCGCCTGCAGTGAGGCGTCCTGCCGGTTATCGACGAAAGTGAGCAGCTTGCGGGCCTCGGGATCGAGGCCCTGCTGGCCCTCCAGACCGTGAACGACGCTGCCGCTGATCAGGGTCACCGCCGAACTGCGGCCTTCGGCGGCGAAGGTCGCCAGCTTGGCGAAGTCGTTGGAGCGCGGCTCCTCATAGGAGACGCGGCAGCGCAGGCAGAACCGGAACGGGGCCTGCACGTACCAGGCGCGCAATCCCTCGCCGGGCGCGGTCTCGCGCCCGGACGTGTCGATCCACTTCTCCTGGGGGAGCTTGTCGCGGAACCGCGGCAGCACCTGGCCGGCGCCGTCATCGCCTACGGCCCACCAGGAGTCGGGGAGGCGCTGCGCCTCGATCGGGTCGGCGGGCCAAGGGTGGTCGTCGCTGATGTAGAGGTAGCCGTTGACGTCGTTGCCGCCTCCGGCGTCCTGCTCCTGGCGGGCCGAGTAGGAGGGGGGACCGGTGATGCTGGTGGAGCGCGCCACCACGACGTACTCCTGGCCGCACTCGCGGCAGAACGCCAGCGGCAGCAGCACCTTGTCGCGCTGCCCCGGGACGCTCACCTGGTACTTGCCGGTGATGTAGCGGTCCTTCGGCGGGTCCAGGCTCACATACACCGTGTCGCCCTTGGACAGGAACTGGTGCAACCGGAACGCGAACAGAGGGCGGCCCGTCTCCGGGTGGCGCGCGCGGGCTCCCTGCTGCAGCATCTCCTGGATGGCGTTCTCGCAGCGCTCGTCTCCGGTGAGCGCCGCGAGAGAGCGGGCGGCCTCGGGCAGGGTGGCCGGCCTGCTGCGGATCAGGCGCGGGGGTGTGCCGGGGTCCTCGGCGGGCTCCTCGGCCAGGCCGAAGGTGGACTCAATCCATCCGGCCAGCGGGTCCGCCGCCAGTTGTGCGTAGCCGCGCTCGGCGGCACCCGGCGCGAGCGCGGCGTCGACGCCCGCCTTCAGCTCCGCGGCCGAGGGAGCGTGCGCGGTCGTGTTGCGGCGCAGGGTCTCGCCGATGACACGTTCGGGCTTGACGGGTGTGCCGAAGAGCCGGGTGGCCACCTCGGCCACGGTGTGCTGGGCCTCGGCAAAGGTGCGGCTGGAGGCCATGGTCGCCGAGGTACCGATGCACTGCAGGTCGGGCGCGTTGCACGCGTCGCGCAGCCGGCGGACCAGCAGGGCCACATCGGCGCCCTGGCGGCCCCGGTAGGTGTGCAGTTCGTCCAGCACCAGGAAGTTCAGGCCCTGCGCCACATTCAGCAACTGCCCCCGCTCATGCGGGCGGGTGAGCAGGTACTCGAGCATCACGTAGTTGGTGAGCAGGATGTCCGGAGGGCGCTTGAACACCTGGTCGCGCTGCTCCTGGTCCTCCTGGCCCGTGTAGCTGGCGAAGCGCACCTTCTGCCCGCCCCGGGACAGGCCCCACGTGAGGTATTTGGTGAGCTCGTGGTACTGGCTGTTGGCCAGGGCGTTCATGGGGTAGACCACGATCGCCTTGATCCGGTCCGGCCGGGGATCGCGCAGTACGGCGTCCACGATCGGCAGGATGTAGGCCAGGCTCTTGCCGGAACCGGTGCCGGTGGTCAGCACGTAGCTGTCGCCGGTCTTGGCGGCCTCCAGCGCCTCGCGCTGGTGCCGGTGCAGGGTCAGCGAGCGCTCGCCCGGGTCTTCCGCACCCTTCTTGTCGCGGAAGAAGCGTTCGCACTCGGGGCGGAGCAGGCCGTCGGCGACGAGCTCGCCGACGGTGCCGCCGGACTCGAACCCGGGGTTGAGGGAGAGCCACGGATCGGGCCAGCGGACCTTGTTCTCCTCTTCCTTCTTCAGGTAATCGGCGATGTCTGGATCACGGACTTTGACCAGCGAGCTCGTGTACTCGCTGTAGTCATTGATCAGTTCCTTGTGAACAGAGAAGACGTCCATCGCCACCCACGTCCTACGACGTTCCCACCTGGTCCTGTGCCGCGGAACAGGACCCTGCCCGACCATCATGGGTAGCACAGCGTGAGGACAAAAGTGAACGGAATGGGAAACAGAGCCGTGGTAGCCGCATGCGGCAAAGGAGCCGTGTGAGGCAAGCGATCGGTCGTCCAGAGCCCTCCTTATGGAGGTGCATACAGCAAAGAGAAGGGCCGCGTAGGTCTTGCCGCTGTCAAGCAGTGGCCCGCAGCGTTGGCTGCACTGTCCTGACCGGGCAGCCGAGTTCCGTCACGATCTCCTTGACCGTCCATCCCTCGGCCCGGAGGCGGGACGCGCGCGGATCGGTCCGACACCGCCGTGACCGGTTCCGGATCCGGCGTCTGGGCCGGAAGCTCAATGGCGATCATGCGGCGGGTGGCGGGGCTGTAGCCGCCGTACCAGCCTTCGCGTACATCGGGGTCCTCATGTGCCAGGGCGAGTGCGAGGCAGGCGAGGCGGCGGTTGAGAACAGCGAGGGGAGAAGCGGTCAGCTCGCGCAGTTCGTCCTCGCGACCGGCAAAGAAATAGGGAGGCTCCATGGGTTTCTGATCCAGCTCGTGGCCGCTTCCACCGGTCGCCGTCAAGGGGTACCGGGTGAGTACGGCAGAGAATGGCTTCTTCCCGGCGACCGCCTTCTGTGGGTTTCGCCCCCTGGTCAGGACGGTGAATGCCCAAGCGTCCTCTTCGAGGCCGTGGACTACTGGCAGGTCGTCAGTCGGACATGGAAGCCGGTCAGTCCCATGGGGTCGGCTTACCTCCTGAACGATTTCACATACGAGAACGTGCCCGAACCCATGGTCACGGTCACGCGCAGGTGCTCTCAATGCTGGTCCGCCTGCCCCCCACTCCCGGCCGCTCGCGTGCGGCCGTAGTCGGCGGAAGGCATAGTAAGTGGCTCGCATGCGCTTGAGGACCATGAGCAGGGTCATGAACAGGTGCAGCAGGAGCGCGATCACCGGTGCGGACAGGGCCCGGTGCACGGCGTCTTCGGAGAAGACCACGATGATCGCTGTCAGGACTCCCGTGGCGATCAAACCGATCAGCGTTGCGTAACCGACATTCGCCTGCAACTGGTCGACCATACGGGTCAACCGACTCGATTCGGTCAGCCGGGTATCGTCCGCGATCCGCATGCCCAACGTGAAGACATGGACGAACAGGCCGAATAGCAAAGCCGTAAAAACCGCCACCCCGGCCAGTACGTTCTGTGCTTTGGAGACCTCCGCGTCCAGAAAGAACGCCACAGCCCCGCACACGGTCGGAAAGCCGAAGAACGCGGTGTAGTCGCCGATGCGGACTTTTCGGGTCCGCTCGTCGACCAGCGTCTCCAGGTGATCGGTAACGACTTCCCAGACAGACCACTTGGCGTTCACATCCGGCCTCCAAGCGTGTGGGTAACGAGCCGGCGAGCCGGTCGTCGAACGCTAGTGCGACCCTATTCGGAGCTGCTGACAGATACTGTTCGAGACTTCCAGCATCTGGTCGTACACGTCACGGTCCTTCGGCCGAGGCTGCTCGTCGGCCGCCAGCTGGTAGGTGAGGGAGGGGACCCGTTCGGCTTCGTCGAGAACCACGGTCTTCTGCTGCTCCTCGGCCTTGAGGGTGAGCCTGGTCTCTTTGACGTGGATGTGTTCACGCAATCCGAACAGGGCGTGCATATCCAGCCGGCGCGCCAGGATTTTGTCCCGAAGAGGATCAGGGGGCCACCTCTGCTTTCGCTCGGGCCTGAACTTGTGGGAGACGGTTCCGATCGGGCGCTCCACCACCTGGTTGAACAGGTCAGGGCCGGAGGAGTACTCGACAATCTCGATCTCGGTCAGTCTGGCCTGCTCCAGGAAGCGGTGGAATGCTTCGGCGTCAGCGAGGGCCTCATGCTTCAGAATGAGGTCACGCCGCGGCAGGTGAGAGTCGACATAGCCTTTCAAGAAATCGAGGAAGGCGCTGCCCGCCGCCCGTGAGGGCGCCGCCGACCGCATCGCCCTGCCCGAGGTCAGCGAGAAGGCCCTGGACGGACTCAAGTTCACCGCGGCACTACCGCCCCACCTGGCCGAACGCACCCTC
>JAJYSQ010000070.1 GCA_021793495.1 Actinomycetes bacterium | reverse complement strand
ATTTGGTGGAGACGAAGGGACTCGAACCCTCAACCCCCTGCTTGCAAAGCAGGTGCGCTACCAGTTGCGCCACGTCCCCAGGGGGAGGACCCATCGTAGCTGCGCCAGCGCGCACCACCCGCGAGCCGACCCACGACCTGGCTCGCGGGACGCCCGGTGCTCACCCCATCGGGAAGGGCAGCGGAACGCTCAGCAGCACGTTGCGATCGATCACCGACCCACGGCCGTCCGGCGCCTGGTCGGGCAGGAACTCCGCCCAGTCGCGACGCTGCCAGTCGTTGGCCGCCAGCACCCGGGACAGTCCAGCGAGGCTGACCGGGTCCTTGCCTCCGTCGTAGACCACCGGGCCGAGGTGGTCGAGCACCGTGGCCGCGATGAGCAGACGGTCCTCGGCGATGGCGATCTCGACGATCCGCGACTGCTGCGGGTCGTCGATGTGCGATGCCGTGGTCACCTGCCAGAAGCCGCCAGGCACCGGGGAGCTCGCCGGCCGGGCGTACCCGGTGACCGCGTGCCGGTGGGTGTGGCCGGTGAGCATGAGCACGACGTTGGGGTAGCGGAGCAGCTCCTCGGTGAGCTGGGCGCCGAGCACCCGCGGCGGCTGGCCCGGTGGTGCGTACGGGTTGATCATCGTCTCCAGGGTGTGGTGACCAGCGACGATGAACAGCACGTCGGGCACTTCCTGGGTGACCAGCCGCGCGTGCTCATCGAGGTACCGCCTGGACCCGGCCTGCAGCTGGTCGATCAGCCACCGGTGCTGCTCGCCGTCGAGAGAGCCTTGCCAGCCACCGTGCTCGTTGACCGTGTCGAGCATCAGCAGACGCACGACCGGTCCTTCGCTGACCAGGTCGGTCGCGTGGTAGGCAGTGCCGGTCGTGCGGTTCTGCGCGGTGAACCCGTGCCCGGGCGGCCGCGCCGTGGGGGAGAAGTGGGCGTCGACGAACTCCCGGCGCGATGTGAACCGTCGCCGCTGGTCGGCGGTCACCGGCGTGCCGGGTGCGGCCTCCCGTGGTGGGTACCCTCCGGGACCGATCTGCCCGACCCCCGGTCCCATCTGCTCGAGCCAGGCGTCCAGCACCCCCTGGTCGTCCGGCAGGCCGTCCACTCGCCACGTTCCCGTGGCCAGCTCGACCAGCCCGGGGTCGGGCACCGTCACGCCCTGCAGCAGCCGGTCGTGGTTGCCGTGCGCCGCGTACCACTCGATGTCCAACCCCGTTGCCTGGTAGGCCTCGCGGGCAGCGTCGAGCAGCCCGGGGACGACGGGGAAGCCGTGCGCCGAGCGTGGCAGGTCGTCCGCGCATCCGGTCGGTGTGCCATGCGGGTGCCAGTACCGCACGTCGTACCCCGTCGCGGTGTCCGCGGCCACCCCCTCGTACCGCGTCGGGTCCCCGGAGTCCGGCTCGACCCGCCGACCCTCCAGCAGACCCAGGTACGTGTCCAGCTCGTTGCGTTGGCAGTTGTCGGTGCTGTCCCCGGTCACCACCGCCAGGTCCAGCCCCCTCCCGGTGACCGGACCGGCCCCAGCCGCGTTGATCGACTGGACCATCGCCTCGACCACCGTGTGGGAGAGCGTCTCGTGTGCCCGGTACGTCCCGACGGTGGGGAATCGGTCGCGGACCGGAGAGTCTGGGTCGGCCATCCGGTCCAGGTGCTCCAGCCGCGCGGGGGACTGCGCGTCCATCACGTGCAGGTCGGACAGGTGCGCCAGGGCGAGCACGGCCCGCGCGGTGCTCGGGTCGGGCACCGGCCCCAGATCCTCACGGACCACGTGCGGCTGGCCCGGGGCGCTCTGCAGAGCGCGCCAACCCAGCGGGTCGGGATCGCCCCGGACGATGGTTGCCCGGAGGGTCGACCCGGGGCCGGCCGCCGGGGCCGCTGACGCGTCTTCCTGTCGGGTCACGCCGCGGCTGCCCGTGGTGCCGCGAGCATGAGCCGCTGGCTGGTGACCCGTGCTCGGACCCGAACGCCTGGGGTCATCCCGGTCGCCACGGCACTGGTCAGGTCGGCCACGATGGTGAGGTCCTCTCCCGACCCGGTCACGGGCGCGCCAGCGATCACGACCCGGGTCAGCCCACCGCGGAAGCTTCGCGAGACCACCGTCCACACGCCGGACGGGTCCACCTCCACCGCCACCGCCTCGGGCCGCACCAGGACCTCGCACGCCGCGCCCATCGGCAGGTGCGAATCGGGGTCCAGGCTCACCGGTGTGTCGAGCACCAGGGCCTGACCAGGTTCGGTGGCTCGCGCCGGCAATCGGTTCATCGCACCGACGAACTCGGCGACGAACGCCGTGGAGGGTCGGGAGTAGACCACATCGGGGCTGTCGATCTGCTCGAGCCGCCCGCTGCTCATCACCCCGACCCGGTCGGCCATGGACAACGCCTCCTCCTGGTCGTGGGTGACGAACAGGGTGGTGATGCCAACCTCCATCTGCAGCCGTCGGATCTCGTCGCGCAGCTGCTCGCGGACCTTGGCATCCAGGGCCGACAACGGCTCGTCGAGCAGCAGCACCGTGGGCTCGATCGCCAGCGCACGGGCCAGCGCCACCCGCTGCTGCTGACCGCCCGACAGCTGGTGGGGGTAGCGCTGCGCGTGGTGGTCCAGGCCGATCAGCTCCAGCAGCTGGCGGGCCCGTGCGCGGCGTTCGCTGGCGCGGTGCTTGCGCATCCGCAGGCCGAAAGCCACGTTGTCCTCCGCGGTCATGTTCGGGAACAGGCTGTATGCCTGGAAGACCATGCCCATGTCGCGTCGGTTCGCCGGGCGGCCGGTGATGTCCACCCCGTCGACCAGGACGTGCCCGGCGTCCGGCTGCTCCAGGCCGGCGAGCAGCCGCAGCGCCGTGGTCTTGCCGCACCCCGAGGGGCCCAGCAGGGCCACCAGCTCACCAGGGACCAACGCCAGGTCCAGGCTGTCCAGCGCCACGACCGATCCGTAGGACCGGCGTAGGCCCCGCAGCTCGACGCTGCTGCCGGAACGCTCTCGCGCGACGGCGCCGGCCGCGACGGCGCCGACCCTGTCGCGGGCACTGGCCTGACCCGGCTGCGTGGAAGGAACCGTGGTCATGCCGACCTCCGACGACGGCTGCCCCGGCGGCGTGCGCCGAGCAGGGAGAAAGCGAACAGCAGGAACCAAGCAAACACCAGGCTGAAGATCGAGACGGCGACCGCACCCTGCGCCTGGCTCTGCCCGACCTGGACGATCCAGACCGGGAAGGTGTTGAACAGCATCAGGCTGGCCATGGTGAACTCGCCCAGCACCAGAGCCAGGGTGAGGAACGCGGAGAACAGGATCGAGCTGCGCAGGTTCGGCACGATCACCCGCAGCAGCACCTCGAGCCAGCTGGCACCCAGCCCGCGGGCCGCTTCCACCAGCGTCTTCAGGTCGATCGCCCCGACACCGGAGTCCAGTACCCGGTAGGTGTACGGCATCGCGAGGATGACGTACTCCAGGGAGAGGATCACCGGGGTGCCCTTGATGACGTTCGGCAGCCCCTGGAACGCCGACAGGACGCCGACCACCAGGACCACTGCGGGGATCACCAGCGGCAGTACCGACACCGCCTCGATCACCCGGCGCAACCGGGGCGCTCGTAGGTGCACCCAGACCACGGTCGGGACCATCATCAGCAGGCTGATCGCGATCGTCCCGACGGCAATCTTCAGCGACAGCCCGAGAGTCGCCGTGAGGTCGGGCTGGGAGAGGATGTAGGCCCAGGACGACAGGTTGTACCCCGTGGTGCCGCGCACCGTGAACTCGAAGGCCGCGACGACCGGCATCAGGTAGTAGGCGGCGAACAGCACGAAGATGACGACCCGCGCCGTCCCGACCACCCGCCCGCCACGACGAGGGCGTGGCTCGAACCCGGTGGTGACCGGGAGCGGGACGGCCGTGCTCACCGCAGCCATCGGGAGGTCCTCCGCTGCAGCCAGGCGTACAGAGCCATCACGACCGCTACCACGAGGATCATGCCCAGCCCGAGCGCCTTGCCCAGGTTCTGCTGGTCGACCAGGACGTTGCCGGACAGCAGCGACCCGATCTGGATCGGCACGATCGGGATGGTCCCGGTGGTCAGGGCGTACGCGGTGGCGTAGGCCGCGAACGCGTTGGTGAACAGCAGCAGCAGCGCACCCAGGAAGGCCGGGAGCAGCAGCGGCCCGCCCACATGGCGCCAGTACCGCCACCGTGAGGCACCCAGGTTCGCCGCCGCCTCACCCCACTGGATCTTCAGCCCGTCCACGGCCGGGAGGATCATCAGCACCATGAGCGGGATCTCGAAGTAGACGTACACGACGACCAGGCCGGTGAACGAGAAGAGTGAGAAGCCCGCGTTGTAGATGTCCAGCCCCATCGCGGCCAGCGCCCGGGTCACCATCCCCAGGTTGCCGAGGGTGGCGATGAACATGAACGCCAGCGGCACCCCTCCGACGTTGGCGAACACCCCGGAGGCCGAGGTCACCACATGGCGCAGCAGCCGTCCCCGTGGGGAGGACGCCATGGCCAGGGCGAGCACCAGCCCAAGCACCGCTCCGATGACGGCTGCGGCCGCCGAGAGCCGGATGCTCTCCAGGAAGGCGCGCAGGTAGATCCCGTGGGCGGCCGCCGAGACGTTGCTCAGCGTGGGGTGCCCAGAATTGTCCTGGAACGAGCCGATCACGACGGACACGGTGGGCACGCCCAGGAAGAGTGCCGCGTAGAGAGCGAAAGGGGCCAGGCCCGCCCAGCGGCCCAGGAACCGGGTCCTGCTCAGACCGCGGGAACGGGGGCCCGTGCCGCGGTCCGGGGCAGGGCGGCGAGCCGCCCTGCCCCGGACCGCCGGCGTACCGGCGGGAGCGACCACGCTCAGCCGCCCACCTTCGTCGCCCAGTTCTGGGCGATCGCCTTCTGCGCGGCCGCGGTCTGCGCCGCGTCCGGCAGCGTTGCCGAGCCGTTGACCGCGGGTAGCTTCGACAGCAACGCCGGGGTCGCCGTCCCGTCCTTGATCATCGTCGGCAGCCGGACCGGACGGGCCAGCCCTGCCAGCCACAGGTTCTGCCCCTGGTCGGAGTACAGGAACTCCTCCCACAGCCGGGCCGCGGCCGGGTGCGGGCTGTTGGCGACGATCGCCTGCGCGTAGTAGTTGGCGAACAATCCGTCGCTGGGGATGACCACCTTCCAGTTCAGCTTCCCGGCGAACTGCTGGGCGTACCCGGCCTGCAGGTAGTCCCAGTCGATCACGATCGGGGTCTGGCCGGACTGGATCGTCGAGGGGTAGGCCAGCACCGGAGTGAAGATCTTCGCCTGCTTCAGCTTCGCGAAGTAGTCGATGCCCGGCGTGATGTTGTTCAGCGACCCGCCGTTGGCCAGCGACGCCGCCCACACACCGGCGAATGCCGCCCCGGCCTTCGTCGGGTCACCGTTGAGCGCAACCATGTTCTTGTATGCCGGATTGTTCAGGCTGGCGAAAGACGTCGGGGCCGGCTTGACCACGCTGGCGTTGTACCCGATCGAGATATAGCCGCCGTAGTCGCCGTACCAGTAGCCGGCCGAGTTCTTCAGCCCGGTCGGGATCTGGTCCCACTTAGCGACCTGGTAGGGGGCCAGCAGCCCCTGGGACAGTGCGGAGCTCGCGAACGGGATCCCCACGTCCAGCACGTCGGGCTGGCGGGACTGCCCCTTCAGCGTCTTCACCGCGTTGAGCTCGTCCTGGCTGGAGCCGGACGGGTTCTCGCTGTTGACCTTGATCCCGTACTTCTGCTCGAAGGTGGTGATGATGTTGCCGTAGTTCGCCCAGTTCGGCGGCAGGGCGATGACGTTGAGCGTCCCCTCCTTCTTCGCCGCGGCGATCAGGGCGTTCATGCCTCCGCCGGCAGCGACGGAGGTCACGGTCTGCCAGTTCACCGCCGATGCCGAGGCACTCGGCGACGGTGAGGAACTTGATCCCGATGATCCGCAGGCCGCGAGGGCCAGGGCCAGCACGGCGGTGCCGGCGGCGACGCTGGTCAGACGTCGAGCTAGGTGGGTACGCACGCTTCCTCCTCTACCCCGACCGTGCTGGGACCGGGGGTTCCAGGCGGCTCGGGGCCCCAGACGAGGTCGTCCGGGTCTCCCCGCGAGTCCGCTGTGCGGAGAGTAGCGACCCGGGGTAGCGCGACGGAAGAGTCCCGGCGACTATTTGGTAAACAGGCAGACCATACGGCGTGTCGAGCCGCACGACCGCCGGTCAGGCAGCGGTGGCCTGCTCCCACAGGTCAGTCTGGTTGCGGTCGGCTCGAACCTTGCGAGCGATCAACGCGGCGCCGACGAGCACCACCAGCAGGACGACGATCTTCTTGACCATGGCCGAGAACCTCCCGACTGGCGGACGGCCCGCTGCAGGCGGCCAGCCCGCGAGGTAGTACCGGACGTGGGCCTAGGAAGACTTGAACTTCCGACCTCTTCCTTATCAGGGAAGCGCTCTAACCAACTGAGCTATAGGCCCGGACGCGCAGGCAGACTACCACCCGGGCACCGGAGCCCTACTCACGCAGCGTGACCTCGAGGCCGCCGGTGAGCGCGGCCACCACGTTGTAGACCACGGCGCCCAACGTCGCCAGAGCGGTGATCAGCACCACATCGACCACCCAGAGCACCAGGGACAGGCCCAGGACGGTGGAGAACCCCAGGTACCCGGCCACCACCGTCGACCCCGTGCCGGATCCGGCCACCTGGTCGACGGTGGTCACCGCCGCCTGGAACACTCCCCACGAGTCGAGCACCCACCACAGGGCGACCACGGCCACCACCAGGACCAGCCCCACGGTGGCCGCGAGGACGACAGACACTTTCATCACCGACCACGGGTCCACGCGGCGCAGCCGGAGCACGGCCTGGCGCGCCCCGGGGACACCCCGCTGTTCGCCACCCGCACGGGGTGGGCCGGCCGCACCCTGGACGATCGAAGGGCCGCCTCGCGATCCTGCATACCCCCCGTCCGTTGCCCGCGACGGCTCGCCACCGATCACGTCACGTCCCCCGGATCAGGATCAGCCGCCGGCTCGGCGGCGGCCTCGACGTTGCGGGCAAGGCCGACCACGGTGTCCCCGAGGGCCACCCGGATGAACATGACCCCCCTGGTGTCTCGCCCGGTGGGCCGGAGCCCCTCATCCGTGATCCGGGCGCGGATCACCCCTCCGGCCGCGGTGATGGCCAGCACCTCGTCGCCGTCCTCGACCACCAGCGCCCCGACCAGACCGCCTCGGCTCTCGTCGAACTTCATCGCCTTCACCCCGAGCGTGCCCCGCCCCTTGGCGGCCCACTCCTCGACCGGCGTGCGCTTGGCGTACCCACCGTCGGTGGCGGTGAACACGTACGCCCCGAGGCGGGCCACGTCCATCGCCAGCAGCTCGTCACCGGCACGGAAGCGCATGCCGATGACCCC
>JAJYSQ010000069.1 GCA_021793495.1 Actinomycetes bacterium | reverse complement strand
GGGTGGGCGCGCCGCGGTGCCAGGTCGAACTCCGTGCCAAGCCCGGACGCGGCGGCATAGAGCAGGCCGGTCCGTGGGTCCACCGTGGACCCGACCGCGTTGACCACCGCGAGCGCCCCGACGATGTGCCCGGAGGGCAGCAGCACGCTGGCCGAGCCCACCGCGCCCTTCAGCCCGCCGGCGACCGCGCCGGTCCCCGCGCCCACGCACCCCTGCGGGACCGGGCCGGAGCCTTCGGGTGCTGCCGCGGCGTCGTACGCGGCCTGCCCCATCCGGGCGGTGGGGTGATGGCGAAACTGCCCGCCCCGACCTAGGTCGAAGATGATCGCCGCCGGCACGATGGGGACGACGTCGCCGGGGTGCTCGCCCACGGGCAGCCCGATCCCGGCGTCGGCGAGCCGTTCCAGCACCCCGTCCACGCTGGCCAGCCCGAAGGCACTGCCGCCGCTGAGCACGACCGCGTGCACCCGTTCCACCAGGCTTCGTGGGTCCAGCAGGTCGGTCTCCCGGGTGCCCGGGCCACCGCCGCGCACGTCGACGCCGCCGACCGCGCCGGAGGACGAGGCCAGGACCACGGTGGTGCCGGTCAGCCACCCGTCGCCGAGCACGCTGGCGTGGCCCACCCGAAGTCCCGGGACATCGGTGAGGCTGTTGGTCGCCCCGGGCCCGGTCGGGCCGTCCTGGGGCGGCAGGAACGCGCTCATTCCATGCCTGTCTGGCGGTTCAGGAACAGCTGCGCGGCGCGGGCGTACACCTCGGCATACCGGGGGATCTCCTCCACCTCGACGAACTCATCGACCTGGTGGGCGATCCACTTGCCCCCGGGGCCGTAGACCACGGTGGGCACCCCCGCGTCCCGGGTGAAGATCGTCCCGTCCGTGGTGCCCGGGACCCCGCCGTAGGCCGGCGCCTGGCCGGTCACCTCGGTGTGTGCGGCCACCAGGCTGGTCACGACCGGGTCCTCGACCGCGGTGTCCACCGGTGGGCGGTCGTCGATCACGGTGAGCTGGGTCTGCACGCCCGCCGGGTCACCCAGCTGTCGGGCGATCTGCGCCACCTCGGCGATGAGCCGTTCGTGGTCGACCCCGGGGATGGTGCGGACATCCACCGCCAGGGTCGCGGTCGCGGGGCTGACGTTCATCTGGTCGGCGTGCCCGGCCAGCGCCACGGTCGGGGTCACGTAGGCCCCCCCCAGGTGCGGGTGCGTGCCGTGCTCGGCCTGCAACCGCTCCTGGAGCCGGCCCAGCTCGATCACCAGTCCGGCCAGCACCGGGATCGGGTTGGCCCCCTGGTCGGGCATCGCCCCGTGGGTCATCGTGCCGGTCAGCCGGACCTGCAGCCGGATCGCCCCCTTGGAGGTGGGGCAGACCTCGCCGCCCTCGGGCTCGCACACGACGACACCGGCGACCCCGGCGAGGGCACCGGTGGTCACGGCGTGCTTGGCCCCGAGCATCATCCCTTCCTCGTCGGCCAGGGCGAGCACCCGGACCGACCCGGGGAACGGGCCGGCCAGCTGCAGGGCTCGGACCGCGTAGAGCATCGCCGCCACCCCCGACTTCATGTCGGCCGAACCCCGGCCGTACAGCCGGCCGTCGCGGATCTCGCCGTCATACGGCCCGACCGACCACAGCTCGAGGTCCCCCTCGGTCACCACGTCCAGATGTCCCTCGAAGGCGAGCATCGGTCCGGGCCCGCCGCCCCCGGGGACCGTGGCGATCACGTTGGGCCGCCCCGGGGCCACCTCGACCACCTGGGGGTCCCAGCCGAACCCGTGCATCGTCGCCTCGACCAGGGCGGCGGCGCTTGCCTCACCGGAACCAGCCGCCGGGTCATGCACGGTGCGCAGGCGCACCAGCTCCTGGGTGAACGCCACCACGCCGGTCCGGTCCACCCGAATGGGCGCACCTGGAGGAGCCGAAGAGGAGTCGGTGGTCATGCGGGGACCTCCTGATGGTCGCCCAGCCGGTCGCACACCGCCCGGGCCAGCTGATCGGTGGACGCGGTGCCGCCCAGGTCACGGGTGCGCAGCCGGGGAGCGTCCAGGGCCGAGGCCAACGACTGGCGGAGGTCGTCGGCCGCCCCGGGCAGCCCGTTCTGCTCGAACATCATCGCCGCCGACAGCAGGTAGGCAGACGGGTTGGCGCTGCCCTGCCCGGCGATGTCGGGGGCGGAGCCGTGGACCGGCTCGAAGATCCCTGGAGTGTGCCCGGGACGCACGTTGGCGCTGGGGGCCATGCCGAGCCCGCCGACCAGCGCGGCCGCCAGGTCGGACAGGACGTCGCCGAACAGGTTGCTGCACAGCAGCACGTCCAGGCCCTCGGGTCGTTGGACGAGCCGGGCGGCCATCGCGTCGACCAGGACGCGTTCGTAGGCCACGTCGGGGTACTCGGCGGCGATCTGGTCGACGACCCGGTCCCAGAGGAGGTAGCCGAAGCGCATCGCGTTCGACTTGGTCACCAGTGTCAGGTGCCCACGGCGTCGCTGGGCGGCGTCGAACGCAACCCGGGCGGCGGTCTCGATCGCCCGGCGCGAGTGCACCGAGACCTCCAGTGCCGTCTCCTCCGGGGTGTGCGCGTGGGCCAGGCCACCAGCCCCGACGTACTCGCCCTCGGTGTTCTCCCGGACCACCAGCAGGTCGATGTGCGGGTTCCCGCGCAGCGGCGTGGGCACCCCGGGGAAGGATCGGGCCGGCCGCAGGTTCACCGCGAGTCCGAGCTCCTGGCGCAGTCGGATGATCAACCCCCAGACCAGCTCGTGGTCGGGCACGTCCGGGCGGCCCACCGCGCCGAAGAGCACCGCGTCGAAGTTGCGCAGCTGGGCGGCGGCGTCCTCGGGCATCGCGGCGCCCAGCCGCAGGTACCGGTCACCGCCCCAGTCGAGCACCGTGGTCTCGACCTGTACCGAGCTGCGGGCCCCGGCCGTGACCACCGCAGGCAGGCACGCCGAGGTGATCTCCGGCCCGATCCCGTCGCCGGGGATCACGGCCACCTGCAACGTCCGCACGGGACCTCCTCGGTGCGCCGTCGACGTGCCGGTGCGCCGTCGACTGGCGCTCGGACCAACCGGGCTCCGTCCGCCGACGGGCCACTGAGGACGGACCGTATCACTGGTCGGACCAGTGGACTAGGTGCTTGACAGGTCGTCGACGAGGGTCGAGGCTACGGCCGCAGAGTGACGAGCGACCCCGGCACCGGCCGGAGATCGCCGACCAGGTCAGGAGGCGCTGTGAGCGGGCGAGGGCGAAAGGCGGCGCTGTCCGCGGGGGCAGTGGCGATCGCGTTGACCGCGGCCGCATGCGGGGGCGGGTCCTCCCCGAGCGGGCGCAGCACGGCCCCGACGGGTGGAGGGCCGCTGACCGTGGCGTCGTCCGTGGCTCCGCCGACGCTGGACCTGACGTCGAACCCGGCGGCTGCCATCGACGAGGCGTTGGACTACAACGTCTACCAGCACCTGGTGCAGCTGGACCCGAAGGGTCACATCGTCCCGGTGCTGGCCACCGCGTACTCGGTCTCTGCGGACGGCCTGACCTACACGTTCACGGTGCGCTCCGGGGTGACGTTCTCCAACGGCGACCCGATGACCCCGGCCGACGTGGTCTTCAGCCTGCAGCGGGCGATGGCGCCGAACTCGACCTACCCGTACAAGGCGGTGCTCGGCGGGGTCACCTCGGTGGCCGTATCCGGCACCAACCAGGTCGTGGTGACGCTGTCCAAGCCGAACAACCAGTTCCTCTATGATCTGGCGGCCTACAGCAACGGTGTCGTGCTGGACCCCAAGGCCGTGGGCACGATCGCCACCGCCCCGGTGGGCACGGGTCCCTACAAGTTCACCGGATTCGTCCCGAACTACAGCCTGAGCTTCACGCTGAACCCGAGCTACTGGGGTCCCAAGCCAGGGGTCAGCTCGCTGGTGTTCCGGTACTTCCCGAACGCCAACGCCGAGAACAGCGCGCTGCAGAGCGGTCAGGTGCAGGTCGTCGACAACCTGCCGAACCCGCAGGACGTCAGCCAGTTCAAGGGGAATTCGGCGTACAAAGTGATCGCCGGGCCGACCAACGGCAAGATCCAGATGACGATCAACAACTCGTCCGGTCCGCTGTCGCACGCGAAGGTGCGCCAGGCGATCTCGTACGCCACCGACAAGCAGGCGATCCTGCAGGCTGCTGGTGCCGGGTACGGCACCGTCATCGGCAGCGACACGGTCCCCGGCGACCCGTGGTACCTGCCGTCGCTGGCCCAGGTGTACCCGTACAACCCGGCCAAGGCCAAGCAGCTGCTCACCGAGGCGGGGTACCCGAGCGGGTTCGCGCTCACCTTGACGCTGCCGCCGTACGGATACGCGCAGACCGCCGGCCCGCTGATCGCCGCCGAGCTGAACGCGGTGGGGATCCGCACCACGATCAAGAACATCCAGTGGCCGTTGTGGATCAGCCAGGTGTTCCTGCACGGAGACTTCCAGCTGACGATCGTGGACCACGTGGAGGCCCGCGATGTCGGCAACTACGCCAACTGCGGCTACTACTGGAAGTACGCCCAGTGCAGCCAGGTGGCCAGCATGCTCTCTGCCGCGCAGGCGGCGACCTCGCAGTCCGGCATGGTCTCCGGGTACCAGCAGATCCTCACCAAGATCACGGCAGCGGCAGTGAACGACTGGCTGTACAACCCGGACCAGATCACCGTGGCCAAGGCCAACATCGTCGGCCTGCCGACGAGCGGGCGCACCGAGTCGTTCGACCTGACCCACGCCTCGATCGGCGGGACGGTGTCGGCGCAGGCGCAGGCGCAGGGGTACTCGAGCTGAGACCGGAGGCGATGCGACCAGAGGTCGGCTCATGGCCCGGTTCCTGACGGTCCGGATCGGCCTGCTGCTGGTCTCGCTGGTCGGGGCGTCCCTGCTGGTGTTCACCGTGCTCGCGGTGCTGCCGGGGTCGCCGGCCCAGGTGATCCTGGGCACCCAGGCGACCCCGGCGTCGGTGCGCCAGCTGACGATCCAGCTCGGGTTGGACAAGCCGCTGTGGCAGCAGTACCTGCAGTGGGTCGGCGGGCTGGCGAGCGCGAGACTGGGCAGCTCGTACATCTCGCACCAGCCGATCGGCGCCCAGCTGGTCCAGGCCCTGCAGGTCACCGGTCCGCTGGTGCTGTTGTCGCTGGTGGTCGGGGTGGTGGTCGCTGTTCCGGCAGGCATGGTCGGGGCCCTGCGCCATGGCCGGTTGGCAGGCACGGTCATCGGGGTGCTCAGCCAGATCGGGGTGGCGATCCCCACGTTCGTCGGGGGCATCGTGCTGATCATCCTGGTCGCGGTGAAGGCGCACCTGTTGCCCTCGGGTGGGTTCCCGGGGTGGGCCGAGCCGGGCCAGTCGTTGCGCTCCCTGGTGCTGCCGGCCATCACGCTGGGGCTGGTCGAAGGGGCGATCCTCACCCGGTACATCCGTACCGCGGTGATGGAGGTGCTCGCCTCGGACTACCTGCGGACCGCACGCGCCAAGGGCCTGAGCCTCGGCAAGGCGATGCGTCGTCACGGCCTGCGCAATGTGCTGCCACCGATCGTCACGGTCCTCGGGTTGGAGTTCGCCGGCCTGATCATCGGCGCGATCGTCGTGGAGAACGTCTTCACCCTGCCCGGCATCGGAACTCTCCTGCTCTCGGCCGTGCAGAATCGGGACCTCATCGTGGTCGAAGACATCGTGATGCTGGTCTCCGGGGTGGTCATGCTGGTGAACCTGCTGGTCGATCTTTCCTATCGCTTCCTGGACCCGAGAATGGTGCGGCGGACGTGAGCGTGCAGACCACCGACCCGACCCCGGTGCCAGTCCCCCCGCCCAGCGTGGTGGTCGTGACGGCGCAGGCATCCCTGTTCAGGCGTTGGTTGCACAGTCCCAGTGCAGTTGCCGGCGCGGTGGTCGTGGGGGTCGTGGTCGCGGCCGCTGTGGTGTCCCTGTTCTGGACGCCCTACCCGCCGCTGGCCGTGCACCCTTCGGACGCACTGCGCGGGGCGAGTGCGGCACACCTGCTCGGCACCGACCAGTACGGTCGAGATGTGCTCAGCAGGGTGATGAGTGGGGCACGGATCAGCCTGTACGCCGGGGTGGTCTCGGTCCTGGTGGCCGCGGTCGTCGGGGTACCGGCCGGCCTGGTCGCCGCCCAACGTGGCGGGGTGGCCCAGCAGGCGGTGCTGCGGTTGGCGGACATCCTCTACGGCTTCCCCGCGCTGCTGGCGGCGATCACGCTCTCGGCGGCCCTGGGCGCCTCCACCACCACGGCGATGCTGGCGATCGGGATCGCCTATATCCCGGTGTTCACCCGGGTGACCCG
The DNA here is from genome assembly GCA_021793495.1 of Actinomycetes bacterium. Classification (GTDB taxonomy): domain Bacteria; phylum Actinomycetota; class Actinomycetes; order JAJYSQ01; family JAJYSQ01; genus JAJYSQ01. The sequence goes on along the minus strand of JAJYSQ010000069.1, from coordinate 1,150 downwards.
CAGCAACGCCTTGGTCGTGCTCGGGTCGGAGTACGTGCTCGCCGCCCGTTCCTACGGGCGGCGACCGTTCGCGATCCTGCGTCGGCACGTGCTCCCGAACATCGCCCCCACGATCGTCATCCAGATGACCCTGTTGTTCTCGTTGGCGATCCTCGCCGAGGCTGGCCTGGGGTACCTGGGTCTGGGCACTCCGCCACCGGCGGCCTCGTGGGGGAACATGCTGCAGGAGGCTCAGAACTATCTGGGTCAGGACCCGGTGCTCAGCATCTGGCCGGGAGCGGCGATCTTCTTGACGGTGCTCGGGTTCAGCCTGCTCGGTGAAGGACTCAACGACATGCTCGACCCACGGGTGCGGCGCTGACATGCCGGCGTTGAGCGTCCGCCACCTCTCCGTGCACGCCGGGGGCTTGGCCCTGGTGCAAGACGTGTCCTTCGACGTCGCTGCCGGGGAGCGCGTCGGGTTGATCGGTGAGTCAGGATCGGGGAAGTCGCTCACCGCACTGGCCATCATGGGGTTGCTCGGCGGGGGGCTGACCGCCACTGGCCAGGTGCTGCTGGACGAGGAGGACCTGCTGGCAGCCACCGAGCGCCGCCGCGATCAGCTGCGTGGCGACCGGGTGACGATGATCTTCCAGGAGCCGATGACCGCGTTGAACCCGACGATGCGCATCGGCCGCCAGGTGGGCGAGCCCTTGCGGGAGCACCGCGGGCTGTCGCGCGCCCAGGCCGATCTCCGGGCGGTCGAGCTGCTGGCCCGGGTGGAGATCCCCGAGCCCGGGCGGTACGCCCGTCTCTACCCCCACCAGCTGTCCGGTGGTCAGCGACAGCGCGCGATGCTGGCCGCAGCGCTCGCCTGCGATCCCCAGGTGATCGTCGCAGACGAGCCGACCACGGCTCTGGACGTCACGGTCCAGCAACGAGTGCTCGAGCTGATGGGTCGGCTGGTCGCCGAAGAGGGCTCGGCGTTGCTGCTCATCACCCACGACCTCGCGGTGGTTGCGCAGATCTGCGACCGGATCGTGACCATGTACGGCGGACGGGTGGTCGAGGTGGGCGAGACCTCGGCGGTGCTGGACGCCCCGCGTCACCCGTACAGCCAGGCCTTGGTCGCGACCTCGGCGGCGGTCTCGGTGGACACGGACTTCGGCGA
>JAJYSQ010000068.1 GCA_021793495.1 Actinomycetes bacterium | reverse complement strand
CCGCGTCCGGGCACAGGTGCTGGTGGCCGACCTCGCCACCGCGACGGGACGGGCGGGGGCCGCCGAGCGGTTGCGGGCGACCGAGGAGCCGGTGGACCTGCTGGTGAACAATGCCGGGTTCGGTGTGCACCAGCGGTTCGTCGGCGGCGACCTGGACGCCGAGACCCGGCTGCTGGACGTCCTGGTCCGCGCAGTGCTCGAGCTGACCCACGCCGCGCTGCCCGGGATGGTGGCCCGGGGCCACGGGGGTGTGGTGAACGTCTCCTCGGTCGCCTCGTTCCTGCCGACGGGCACGTACGGCGCGGCCAAGGCCTGGGTGACCAGCTTCAGCCGTGGGGTGGCCGGAGAGCTCGCTGGTACGGGCGTACGGATGATGGCCGTCTGCCCGGGGTTCACCCGGACCGAGTTCCACCAGCGCGCCGGGATGCACGTCGACGGGGTCCCCCGCCTGGCCTGGCTGGGGGTCGACCACGTCGTGGACACCGCGCTGCGCGACCTGGCCCGCGGCCGGTCCGTCAGTGTGCCAGGACGGCAGTACCAGTTGGCGGTGGCCGCGTCGAGGCTGCTGCCGATGAACGGTTGGCCGCGCCGGTGAGCCGGGTCACGACCCGCCCGAGGTGACCAGCGGCTGCTGGTTGGTCGTCGTCGGCGGGGTGACCTGCTGCGGGACCTGCTGGGGCGCCGTGCCCCGGTCGTCGCCCTCGGCGCCCTGGCCGGAGACGCCCGGGGAGGTCACGCCCGGCGAGGTGGCCGTCTCGGTGGTCGGCGAGGCGCTGCGGTGCGTGTACGGGGAGTTGAGCACGAGTGCGATCCCGCCAGCGGCGATGGCGGCCACCGTCCCGGTCGTCCGGGTCATCCGAGACAGCCGAGCCAGTGCGTCGTCCCGCTCACGCGAGGCTCGAGTCGGGTCCGGGTGCGTCATCGAGGCCCTCCCGTCGGGCGGCTGCGGGGGGTGGGTGGACGTGCTGGTGTCCGTGGTGCCGGGAGCGGGGCCGGCTGGCGGCTCAGGGCCAGCGCCGGGCAGGCGGCGACCGCCCGGCGGGCGTGCGCATCCAGATCGGCGTCCATCGGCTCGCTGGAGATGATCGGGTACCCCCACTCGTCCAGCCGGATGCGTTCGGGGAGCAGTCCGGCGCACAACCCGTGGCCGTCGCACCGGATCGGGTCGACCCGCACGAGGGTGCGGTGGCCGACCGCGGCGCCGATGAGACTCATCGCGATCCCCAGGTGGCCGGCTCACCGGGTCGTGGACCGGTGGATCGACGGTCCGGGATGGGCAGGACCGCGGGGAGGTGTGCGCCGGAGCATGGCCCGTGGGTGGCGTGGTGGGCGACGTCCGCGGCGAACGTGGTGAGCGCGCTGGCGGCGAAGCGCACCGCGCCGTCCGGGTGCCGGCAGGCGCCGCGGCCGGGGACGACGCGCAGCCATCGCTCGAGATCACCGTGGGCCCGGGCGCGCGCGGTGCCGTGCGCGATGGCGGTGACTGCCCCGGCGATCGCGGGCAGACCATAGGGGCAGGGGCCGCACTGCCCGGCGCCGGACCGGGCCAGGAAGGCCATCACCCGGGCGGTCTCCGCGAGGCCGCAGGCGCGTTCGTCCAGTGCCACCACCACGCCGGCCCCGAGCCCGGCCCCGACCGACACCGCCCCGGCCTGGCTGACCGGCATGCGCAGCGCCGCATCGATCGGCACCCAGCTGCCGAAGTAACCGCCGACCAGGATGGCCGAGCACCGGTCTGGGTCAACCCCGGCCACGGCGAGCACCTGGGCCAGCCGTGTCCCGGTGGCGGCCTCGACCACTCCCGGGTGCGCTGCTGCTCCGGACACCGTGAGCAGCACGGTGCCTGGCTCCTGCTCCTCGCCGATCTCGGCGAACCAGGCGGCGCCGTACCGGGCGATCAGCGCGATGTGCGCCACGGTCTCGACGTTGACGACGAGGGTCGCCCGGCCGTCGACGCCCCGCTCGAACGGCCGGGGTGGGGTTGCGGCCGGCAGCGCCGCTGCCCCGTTGACCCAGCTGACCAGCGCGCTCTCCTCGCTGCCGACGTACCCGCCCGCAGAGGCGGCCACGACGATCTCGACACGCTCGTCCAGGCCGGCACGCTCGGTCAGCGCCCGGTCCAGGTGACCGTCCAGGTTCGTGCCCTCGTGCACGACCAGGTAGGCGCGTGTCGCGCCGACGGCCAGGGCAGCGGCGACCACGCCATCGAGCACCAGGTGAGGTGCCTGCTGCATCAGCAGGGCGTCCTTCTGGCTGGCCGGCTCGCCCTCGGACCCGTTGACCAGCACGACCGGGCGTCGACGGGCTGCGGCCACGGTGCGCATCTTCCGCCCGGTCGGGAAGCCGGCACCGCCGCGCCCACGCAGCCCGGCCTGGTCGACCTCCTCGACCAACCAGCTGCCCGCGCCTCGTCGGTTCGTCGGCAGCCGGCCGAAGCGCGCCAGGTGCTCAGCCAGGCTCATCGGCTGGCCGTCGTCGCGCACCGCAGCGAGCAGCCGCTGGGTGCCCGAAGGGGCGGTTCGGGAGCCGACCAGCGGCGCCGCGGTCACCGGCTCACCCGGATCTCGGGACGAGCGCGACCGGTGACCACCGGAGCCCCCGGCTCGGCATCGGCCGCGGACAGCCGTACCGCCAGGGCACCCAGGACCAGCGCACCGCTGAGCAGGACGAGGCCGAGGGCCCACCGGGTCCCGCGGTCGGTCCCGGTGCCCAGGAAGTGTCCAACAGCCAACGGCCAGGTCGCGTACGCCACACCGTGCACCGCCCGCCATGCGCGGTAGCCGAGCCGGACCCGTACCAGGCTGGTGAGCACCAGGACGACGATCGCGTCGACGGCAAGGGTGCCGAGTCCGAGCCACAGCGTCCGGTAGCCGGTGTCGAAGGGTACGACAGCATTGGCCCAGCCGATCGGGACGTACCCGTCGAGGATGGTGGTGACGATGTGCCCGGCGAGGAACGCCACGGCCAGCAGCGAGAGGTTCCGGTGCAGCCCTTGGGTGAGGTAGCGCGGCCAGCGGGTGCTGGACGTGCGCAGCGTGGACAGCAAGCCGAGGGTGACCGTCGCGGTCAGCAGCACGAAGCTGATCACCCCGGTGCTGCGGGTGAGGAACCACAAGGGGTTGGTCAGGAAGGTGCTCATGCCGCGCTCGCCTCTGGTGCCGGCCAGCCACCGGTGCGTACGACGTACCCGGTGCGGGTGACCAGTCGGGCCGGGACTCCCCGGCGGGTCAGCCAGTCCACCGCTCGATGCCCGGCCACCAGCGCGGCCGTCGTCGCGCCGTTGGCCGCGGCCGCGGTCGCCGCCGCTGCGGTCACCGTGCGCCACGGTCCGGTCACCGGGATCCCGGTCCGTGGGTCGAGCACGTGCACCGTGACCGACGAGGCTCGGACCAGCCGGCGCACCGTGGTGCTCGAGGTCGCCAGCCCCCCGGTGTGCACCGCCACGACCGTCGACGTGGGCGGTGGGTCGCCGGGGTCGGTGCGGGAGTCGTCGGTGACCAGCACCGGCCAGCCCTGGGCCGGGGCTGGACCCGCCACGGCGATGTCCCCGCCCAGGCTGAGCAGCACCCCCGCGCCGGTGGCGTCCGCTGCCGCCGCCGCGGCCAGGTCACCCGCCCATGCCTTCCCGGTCGCTCCCAGGTCCAGCACGGTGCCGACCGGAACCCGGATCCGGTTCGTGGCGGCATCCAGCTCGACCCGTGACCACCCGGCGGCCGGGACGTACCGGGGTGGGCCGCCGAGGCTCTGAGGCTGCGACCGGGCACCCGGTTGGCCGGTGCGGGCCCAGGCGTCGTCGTAGCCGAGCTCGACCAGACCGGTCCCGACGGTCGGGTCGCACGCGCCATCGGTGGCGGCGGCCACGGACAAGGCGACCTCGACCGCCCGGCAGAGCAGGTCGCTGACGGACACCCAACGGCCTGCGTTCCTGTTGACCCTCGTCAGGTCGGAGTCGCGGCGGAAACGGCTGGCCGCGCGGTCGACGCGGCCGATCACGTCCAGGACCACGGTGGTCGCGGCACGGGCCGCACTCGGGTCGGTGACGAACAAGTGTCCGGTAGTCCCCAGCGCGGGGAACTGCTCCCCTGCACCCCGGGGCTGGGCGGCGCTGCGCATGCCCCCAGCGTGCGGTAACCGGGTAAGAGGAGCGTGAACGGCCGCTGAGGGCTGGGTAGGAGTCCTCAGCCCGCCGAACGGTTGTGGATGACCGCCCGTCGGCGGCGCTGGACGTGCGGGGTGATGACGGGCAGGCGCAGGCGCAGCTCGGCGCCGCCGCCCGGCAGGCCGCTGGCCGAGACGTCCCCGCCGTGCTCCTCGGCGACCTGGCGGACGATCGCCAGACCCAGTCCGGACCCCGGTCGGGACCGAGCCTGGGTGGAGCGGTAGAAACGGTCGAAGACGTGCGTCAGGTCCTCGGCCGGGATCCCCGGACCCTGGTCGGTGATGACCAGCTCGCCGGCGCGCAACCGGGCCGTGACCTCTCCGCCCGGTGGACTGAACTTGCCGGCGTTGTCGAGCAGGTTGCCGACCGCCCGTGACAGCCTGCTGGGGCTGCCCAGAGCTGCCGAGTCGTCCAGGTCCGAGGTGAACGTGACCTCGCGCCAGTGCCGGGAGGCGCGGGTCACCTCCGCAGCCACCAGGTCGTCCAGGGCGACCGGCTCGGGGTCCTCGATGGGCATGCCGTCGCGGGCCAGCTCCATCAAGTCGTCGACCAGTCGGGACATCTCCACGGTTCCGGCCACCACGTCGGCCAGGACCTGGTCGCGCTCGTCGGCCGGCAGCCGGTCTCCCCGGGCCAGCAGCTCGATGTCCATCCGCAGGCTGGTCAGCGGGGTGCGCAGCTCGTGCGAGGCGTCGGCCACCAGCTGGCGCTGGGCGCCGAGCGACTCGTCCAAGGCGGCGATCATGGCGTTCATGCTGACGGCCAGCCGGCCGAGCTCGTCGGTGCCGACCTCGTCGATGCGCAGGGTCAGGTCCTGGGTGGCGGCAACCGTCTCGGCCGCTCGGGTCAGTCGGCGGACCGGTCGAAGCGCGGTGCGCGCCACCAGCCAGCCCAGCAGCCCGGCCAGGGCCATCGCGGCGAGGATCCCCAGGGCCAGCAGGGTCCGTACCCGGTCGAGGTTCTCCTCGGTACTGGTGATGGTGGCCGCGACCTGCAGCGCCTGCCCGGGCCGCAACCCGGTGGTCAGCACGCGGATGAGCTGGTCGTCGACCCGCAGCGTGGCCAGCTGTGCTCCGCTGCCCGCGCGGGCGATCGCCAGCGTCGCCGGGGACGGGGGGATCGTCCGGGTGACGGTGGCGCCGGCCACCACCCCGCCGGAGGAGTAGAGCAGCTGCAGGAAGGTCCCCGGCTGGCCCAACCGGGTGGTGGTCAGCTCGGGGGGCAGCGCGTCGTCCAGCTCGTGGTCCTGGTCGTTGCTGGCCAGCCGGGCCATGGCCCCGGCGCTCTGCTGGCGCAGCGTCGCGTCCACCGAGCCCAGCACCTGGTGGCGAACGGTCACGTAAGCCAATGCCCCCATCGCCGCGGCGACCAGGGCCATCCCGAGGGCGGTGGCCAGGGCCAGCCGGGCGCCGAGAGCGAGGCGGCGCGGCTGGGGATCAGGCACGGTTCACCCCTCCCGGAGCACGTAGCCGATCCCGCGTACGGTCTGGATCAGCCGCGCCTCCCCGGCCGCTTCCGTCTTGCGCCGCAGGTAGCCGATGAACACCTCCAGCGAGTTCGACGACGGACCGAAGTCGTACCCCCAGACGCGGTCGAGGATCAGGTCCCTCGGCAGGACCCGCTCGGGGTTGCGCAGGAACAGCTCCAAGAGGCTGAACTCGGTACGGGTCAGCTCTACGGACCGTCCGGACCGGCGGACATCGCGGCTGGCGGTGTCCAAGGTCAGGTCGGAGTACCCGAGCGAGTCGGGGTCCTCCCCGCCACCGGAGCGCCGCAGCAAGGCGCGGACCCGGGCCAGCAGCTCGGCCAGTGCGAACGGCTTGACCAGGTAGTCGTCGGCACCGGCGTCCAGCCCGGCTACCCGGTCGGAGACCGAGTCCTTGGCGGTGACCACCAGGATGGGGGTGTCGTCCCCGGCGCTGCGCAGCCGTCGGCACAGCTCCAGGCCGCCGAGCCGGGGCATCATCACGTCCAGGACCAGCAGGTCTGGAGGGTGCACCAGGATCGAGTCCAGGGCCAGCATCCCATCCGCTGCCGTCGCCACCGCGTAGCCGTCCAGGCGCAAGGCCCGTTCCAACGAGGTCCGCACCGCTGGCTCGTCGTCCACCACCAGCACCCTGACGGGAACGTTCGGGCCACCGGCTCCGGCTCCGGCTGCGCTGGCGTGGGTGCTCGTGCTGTCCGCGGCGACGTCGGCGTTCTCCACGTCGGTCATGGTCGCACGCGCCGGCCCGATCAGGCGTCGGACAGCCGGGCGTCGGACAGCCGGTTCAACGCCTCGTCGATCACTTCGGGACGCTTGCAGAAGGCCCAGCGGACGTAAGGACGTCCCGCCTGGACGTCGTCGTAGAAGACCGACGCAGGGATGGCGACCACACCGGCCCGCCCGGGGAGCAGCCGGGCGAACTCGACACCGTCGTCTAGCCGCAGCGGGCGCACGTCGGTGAGCAGGAAGTAGGTCCCACCCGGTCGGTGCACGGCGAGACCGAGACCGGCCAGACCGTCGGCCAGCTGGTCCCTCCGGGCGGCAAGATCCCCTCGGAGGGCATCGAAGTACGAGGTGGGCAGCCCCAGAGCCAGCGCCACCGCCGGCTGGAAGGGGGCGCCCCCGGAGTAGGTGAGGTACTGCTGGGTGGTGCGGACCGCGGCGACGAGCGCGGGCGTCGAGGTGACCCAGCCCACCTTCCACCCGGTGAACGAGAAGGTCTTGCCGGCCGAGGAGATGGTCACGGTCCGCTCGGCCATCCCCGGCAGGCCGGCTAGCGGCGTGTGGCGCTGGTCGTCGAAGACCAGGTGCTCGTACACCTCGTCCGTGACCACGATCAGGTCGTGCTCGCACGCGACCGCGGCCACGTCGGCGAGCTCACGATCGGTCAGCACCGTGCCGGTCGGGTTGTGCGGGGAGTTGATCAGCAGCAGCCGGGTGCGTGGCCCCACGGCGGCGCGCAGCCGGTCGATGTCCAGCCGGAAGTCGGGGGCCGGCAGCGGTACGGGCACCCGGCGTCCACCGGCCATCGCGATCGCGGCGGCATACGAGTCGTAGTAGGGCTCGAGCGCGATCACCTCGTCGCCCGGGCTGACCAGCGCCAGCATCGCCGCGGCGATCGCCCCGGTCGCCCCGGTCGTGACCAGCACCTCGGTGGTCGGGTCCACCTCCAGGCCGTACCAGCGCTGCTGGTGGGCGGCGATCGCCTCGCGCAGCCCCAGGGTGCCGGGGCCGGGCGGGTACTGGTTGTGCCCGGTGCGGATCGCGGCGACGGCCGCCTCGGCCACCTCACGGGGCCCGTCGGTGTCCGGGAACCCCTGACCG
>JAJYSQ010000067.1 GCA_021793495.1 Actinomycetes bacterium | reverse complement strand
CCCCGGCCACGATCGCCGCAGCCGAAGAGCCCAGACCCCGCCCCTGCGGGATCCGGTTGGCGCAGACCACGTCCAGCCCGTGCGGGCGTCCACCCATCCGATCGAACGCGGCGTACGCCGCCCGGACCACCAGGTGGTCGATGCCCCGAGAGACCTCCCCAGCCCCCTCGCCGGCGACGTCCACGTGCAGGCCCTCGTCGGCCACCCGGAGCAGCACGTCGTCGTGGATGCCGAGCGCCAGTCCCAGGGCGTCGAACCCCGAGCCGAGGTTGGCGCTGGAAGCGGGCACCCGGACATGAGCCGGAGCCGCCCGGAAGGCGGGAGGTCGCACGAGATCACAAGCCCAGGGCGGCGGCGGCCGCCTCGACGTCAACCGCCACGTCCGCCGGGGGTGGAGCCCCGGCGATCGCCCACTCGGGGTCCTTCAACCCATGACCGGTCACCGTGCACACCACGCGTTGGCCCGGGTCGAGCAGGCCGCGGGCGTGCGCGGAGAGCAGCCCGGCGACGCTCGCCGCGCTGGCCGGCTCGACGAACACGCCTTCGGCCGCGGCCAGCAGCCGGTAGGCCACGAGGATCTCCCGGTCGGTGACGGCATCCACCCGCCCACCGGACTCGTCTCGGGCGGCGACCGCCTGGGCCCACGACGCCGGGTTGCCGATCCGAATTGCGGTGGCGATGGTGCGCGGCTGCGCGACCGGGGACCCGGCCACGATGGGCGCGGCGCCGGCGGCCTGGAAACCCCACATGCGCGGACGCTTCGAGGCCAGCGGCGCCGTGGCCGGATTCGCGTGGGTGTACTGCGCGTACTCCGTGTACCCCGCCCAGTACGCGGTGATGTTCCCGGCGTTGCCGACCGGCAGGCAGTGGATGTCAGGGGCGTCGCCCAGTGCCTCCACAACCTCGAACGCCGCCGTCTTCTGCCCCTGGATCCGGTCGGGGTTGACCGAGTTCACCAACGCCACCGGGTACCGGTCGGCGAGCGTCCGGGCCAGCGTCAGGCAGTCGTCGAAACTGCCGTGCACCGCCAGCAACCGGGCCCCGTGGACCAGCGCCTGAGACATCTTTCCGCTGGCGATCTTGCCCTTGGGGATCAGGACCGCGCAGACCATCCCGGCCTTCACGGCGTAGGCGGCGGCTGACGCGCTGGTGTTGCCGGTCGACGCGCAGAGGACGACCTTCGCCCCGACCTGGGCTGCCTTGGAGATCGCCACGGTCATCCCACGGTCCTTGAACGAGCCGGTGGGGTTGTTCCCCTCGACCTTCAGGTACACCTCGCACCCGGTGCGCTCGGACAGCTCCCCGGCCGGGACCAGCGGGGTACCACCTTCGCCCAGGGTGACCACCGGGGTCTGGTCATCCACCGGCAACCACCGCCGGTACTCCTCGATGACCCCGCGCCACTGGTGCGCCACTGTCACATCCCCTCCACCCGCATCACACTGACCACTTCATCGACCACCGCCAGCTGGCGCAGCCCCGCGACGGTACCGGCCAGCGCCTCATCCCGAGCCGCATGGGTGACCACGACCAACGAGGCCTGGCCGGCACGCTCCTCCTGGCGGACGGTCTGGATCGACACCCCGTGCCCGGCGAACACCGTGGCCACCGCGGCCAGCACCCCCGGCCGGTCGTCGACGTCCAGCCGGATGTGGTAGCGGGTGGTCGTCTGGCCCATCGGGTGCACCGGCAGGTCTGCATACGTGGACTCGGCGGGCCCGCGCCCACCCGAGACCCGGTGCCGGGCGACCGCGACCAGGTCGCCGAGCACCGCGCTGGCCGTGGGTGCCCCACCGGCACCGCGGCCGTAGAACATCAGCTGACCGGCGGACTCGCACTCGACGAACACCGCGTTGTAGGCCTCCCGGACCCCGGCCAGCGGGTGGGTCAGGGGGATCATGGCCGGGTGCACCCGGGCACCGACACTGCGTCCATCCTCGGCGAGCTCAGCCACGGCCAGCAGCTTGACCACATGGCCCATCTCGTGCGCGCTGGCCACGTCAGCCGCAGTGACCTCGCCGATACCCTCCCGGTGGACGTCAGCCGCGGTCACCCGGGTGTGGAACGCCAGCCCAGCGAGGATCGCGGTCTTGGCCGCCGCGTCGAACCCGTCGACGTCCGCGCTCGGGTCGGCTTCCGCGTACCCGAGCGCGGTGGCCTCGTCCAGCGCGTCGGCGAAGCCGGCACCGGTCTCGTCCATCCGGGTCAAGATGTAGTTGGTCGTGCCGTTGACGATCCCCAGGACCCGGCGTACCCGGTCACCGGCCAGAGACTCGCGCAGCGGTCGGAGCAGCGGGATCGCACCGGCCACGGCCGCCTCGTAGTACAGGTCGACCTGGTGCTTCTCGGCCGCCGCGGACAGCGTCGCACCATCTTCGGCCAGCAGCGCCTTGTTCGCGGTCACCACGCTCGCACCGCCGGCCATGGCGGCCAGGATCAGCGTGCGGGCCGGCTCGATGCCGCCGATGACCTCCACGACCACGTCGACCGGGCCGCGCAACGCCCCGCTCACCAGACCCGCGGTGTCGGTGGTGAACAGAGCGGGGTCCACCCCGGCGGCCGACCGGTCCCGACCGGGACGACGCACCGCGATCCCGACGAGCTCCAGGCGCGCCCCGGTGCGTGCCGCCAGGTCAGCAGCGTTGCCGTTGAGCAGCCGGGCCACCTCGGCGCCGACCACACCGCACCCGAGCAGGGCGACGCGCACCTGACGGTGCCCCGCCCCGGTCGTGGTGGTCACGTCGCTCCTCCTGGCTGGCCCGCACGTTGGTCACGGCGGTGCGCGGCCCATGGTGCCAGAAGGCCGGGCGGTGCGACGGTACGCGGCCAGCCCGTGCCGGTGTGGATGCTCACCCGAGGTCGGTGGCCAGCAGGTCGGCCAGCGTCTCGCGGCGTAGCAGCAGCCGGGAGCTCCCGGCGCGGACGGCGACCACCGGGGGACGTGGCACCTGGTTGTAGTTGCTGGCCATGGACCGGCAGTATGCCCCGGTCGCCGGCACGGCCAGCAGGTCTCCGGGCACCAGGTCCGCTGGCAGCCACGCGTCGCGGACCACGATGTCCCCGGACTCGCAGTGCTTGCCCACCACCCGGACCACCATCGGCGAGCCGTCGGCCCGCCGGGAGGCCAGCGCCACGGAGTACTGGGCGTCGTACAAGGCGGTGCGGATGTTGTCGCTCATCCCCCCGTCGACCGAGACGTAGGTCCGAGTGGTACGCCCGTCCAGTGCGACCGGCTTGACGGTGCCCACCTCGTACAGGGTGACCATCGCCGGGCCGACGATCGCCCGGCCCGGCTCGACGGCGAGCCGTGGGGGCGGCAGCCCCAGCTCGGCGGCCCGATCGGCCACGGCGTGACGCAACGCCGCGGCCAACCCGGCCGGGTCGATCGGGTCGTCGGCGTCGACGTAGGCGATACCGAACCCGCCCCCGAGGTCGAGCTCGTCGAGCACCACCCCGTGCTCGTCGCGGATGCTCCCGAGCAGCCCCACCACCCGGTGGGCGGCGACCTCGAACCCGGCCGGGTCGAAGATCTGCGAGCCGATGTGGGAGTGCAGCCCGAGCAACCGCAGGCCGCCAGCGGCCAGCACGCGCCGCACCGCCTCGGCGGCGTCCCCGCCGACGAGGGAGAACCCAAACTTCTGGTCCTCGTGCGCAGTGGCGATGTACTCGTGGGTGTGCGCCTCCACGCCGACCGTGACCCGGACCAGGACCGGCTGGACGACCCCACGGCCGGTCGCCAGCGCGTCGAGCCGGGCGATCTCCTCGAACGAGTCGAGGACCACCCGGCCCACCCCGGCGTCCAAGGCCGCGGTGAGCTCGTCGACCGACTTGTTGTTGCCGTGGAGGATGATCCGGTCTGGGGGAAAGCCGCCGGCCAGCGCCACGGCGAGCTCCCCGCCGCTGGCCACGTCCAGCCCCAGCCCTTCCTCCTCGACCCACCGGACCACCGCCCGGCACAGGAACGCCTTGGCCGCGTAGTACACGTCGCCGCCGGAGGCAAAGGCATCCCGGAAGCCACGGGCGCGGACGCGGAAGTCCTCCTCGTCGAGCACGTACGCCGGTGTGCCGAACTGCCCGGCCAGCTCCCGGACGTCCACCCCGCCGACCCTCAGCACCCCGTCGTCGTCGCGACCTGCTCCCCGCGGCCAGACCCTCGACGCCAGGGCGTCCAGGTCCCCCGGCGGAGCCCCCGGACCGGGTTCGGGCAGCACGTCGGCATGCCGCGGCCCTGCGGGGTGGGCGGCCCGGCTCATCGTCCGGTCACATCCGCTCGGGAGCGTCGACCCCGAGCAGTCCCAGCCCGTTGGCCAGCACCGTGCGGGTCGCAGCGCACACCCACAGCCGCGCCCGGTGCCGGTCGGTCACCGGCTCGTCCCCCCGCGGCAGGACCCGGCAGGCGTCGTAGAACCGGTGGTACACCCCGGCCAGCTCTTCGAGATACCGGGCCACTCGGTGCGGCTCGCACAGCTCGGCGGCCGAGGCGACCACCCGGGGGAACTCCCCCAGGGCACGCAGCAGGTCGCCTTCTCTCGGGTGGACCAGCAGCGTTGCCACCAGCTCACCAGCCTCGAGGTCCAGCTCCTGGGCATGGCGTAGCACCGAGGCGATCCGGGCGTGGGCGTACTGCACGTAGTAGACCGGGTTGTCGTTGGTGCGAGCGGTCAGCACGTCGACGTCCAGGGTCAGCGGGGAGTCGGTCGACGACCGGGTCAGGGCGTACCGGGCCGCGTCGGCCCCGACCCACTCCACGAGGTCGGCCAGGGTGATGATGGTCCCGGCCCGCTTGGACATGCGTACCGGCTCACCGCCCTGCACCAGGCTCACCAGCTGGCCGATGAGCACCTGCAGGGTGCGGTCCGGGTCGTCCCCGGCGCAGGCTGCGGCCGCCCGCAGCCGGCCCACGTACCCGTGGTGGTCGGCGCCGAGCAGGTACAGGCAGACGTCGAACCCACGGGAGCGCTTGTCCACGTAGTAGGCGGTGTCTGAGGCGAAGTACGTCGACTCACCGTCGCTGCGCACCAGCACCCGGTCCTTGTCGTCACCGAAGTCCGTGGTCCGCAGCCAGGTGGCCCCGTCGGACTGGTACACGTGCCCGGCCTGGTGCAACCGGGCCAGGCCACGCTCGACGGCACCTGAGGTGTACAGCTCCCGCTCGGAGTACCAGACGTCGAAGTGCACGCCGAACGCCTCGAGCTCGCTGCGCTGGTTGGCGAGCTGACGACGGTACCCCTCCTCGCGGAACGCCACGATCGACGCGCCCGGGTCGAGCGCGAGGATCCCGGGGTCCTCGGCGAGGATCTCGCGGGCCATCTCGCCCACGTACTCGCCGTGGTAGCCGTCGGCCGGCACCGGCTCGCCGAGCGCCGCCGCCCGCAGCGAGGCACCGAACCGGTCCATCTGCACACCCCGGTCGTTGATGTAGAACTCCCGGGTCACCTCGGCCCCGGCCGCGGTGAGGATCCGGGCCAACGCGTCGCCGACCGCGGCCCAGCGAGCGTGGCCCAGGTGCAGCGGTCCGGTCGGGTTCGCGGAGATGAACTCCAGGTCGACCCGGACCCCGGCCAGGGCGGTGCCGAGCCCGTACGCCGGACCAGCGGTCACGATCGTGCGAGCCAGCTCCCCCGCCTCGCCGGGGGCCAGCGTGATGTTGACGAACCCGGGCCCGGCGACGTCTACCCCGGCGATCCCCGGCACCGCGCGCAGCCGCACCGCCAGCAGCTCGGCGATCTCCCGCGGTGCGCGCCCGGCGTGCTGGGCCAGCTGCAGCGCAGCCGTGGTGGTGTAGTCACCGTGCTCGGGGTGGCGCGGTCGGGTGACCGTGAACCGTTCGGGCACGGCTGCGTGAGCGTCGACGCCCAGCTCACCGTCGCGCACCGCGTCCTGCACGCAGGAGCCGACGGCGGCCGAGAGCTGTTCCGGGGTCACCCGCCCGAGGATATCGGGCCCGCGCGGTCGGCCAGGGACTGGACCGTACGGACCAGCACCTCCGGGTCGAACGGCTTCGTCAGGTACGCGTCGACCCCGATCTCGACACCGCGGCGCAGGTCGGCCTCTTGGGCGCAGGCGGTGACCATGACGATGCGCAGCGGGGCGGTCCTCGGGTCGGTGCGCAGCATCTCCGCGGTCCGGAACCCGTCCTGGTCCGGCATCACCACGTCCAAGGTGATCACCGCAGGGCGGTGGTGGACCGCGGCGGCCAGCGCTTGCGGACCATCGCACGCGGTGATCACCGTGAACCCCCCCAGCTCGAGGTTCACCGCGATCAGGTGCCGGATCATCTCGTTGTCGTCGACGACCAGCACCAGCCGGGGGTCAGGATCCATGGCCGGAGGGTAGCCGTGCCTCACGCCAGGCCGGTCCTGCCGCGCCGGGGCGGGCTGGGCTGGTAGTCTCCTGACCTCCCGAGCCCCCGTAGCTCAGGGGATAGAGCATCGGCCTCCGGAGCCGTGTGCGCAGGTTCGAATCCTGCCGGGGGCACGGACCAGACCTGCGACGTTTCGGGGTTCTGGTCGGGGCTTTCGTCCACGATGATGGTGAGTTCCAGGTCGGCAGCTTTGGTGGTCGGCTGGTAGGTGATGGCCAGTTGCAGGCTGTCGTAGAGGGCCCGCAGGCGGTCTTGGGGTAGCTGGTCGAGATGCTCGGCGACGAGGGGGAGGCGCTCGACGAGGCTGGCCATCTCCGCCGGCGTAGGCGGGGCCTCGGCCAGCTCGGTGGCGAGACGCTCGGCCCTGTTGCGCCGCTCGGCGATGGCGGCTTCGAGTTCGCCGACTCGCTCGGCGATGCGCCGGCGCAGGGCGGCGGTGGTGTCGTCGGCTTCGAGGTTTGCGATCTGGCGGGACAGCCGGCGTTCGAGGTCGGCGATCTCGGTGTTGATCTCGGCGAGGCGCTGAGCTGCCGGAGCGGCCGGGGCTTCCTCGGTGGCATCGGCGATGCGGGCCTGCCAGTAGCTCTCCCGCTCGGGCCCGAAGAGGGCCTCGCCGAGGAAGCCGCACACCGCGGCGGTCAGCGCCGGCTCGGGCAGGTAGGTGGTAGAGGGGTGGTCGGCGGGGATGGCGGCCTTGGTGCGCTGGTGGGAGGGCTGGCAGGCGTAGTAGTGGGCGCGGCGGCGGTGCTTGCCCCACATCCGCAGCCCGCAGATCCCGCAGCGCAGCAGTCCCCGGTAGAGGTACTCGGTGCGAGCCGGCGTCGCGGGCTCGCCGGTGCTCTCTGCGCTCCCGGCGCTCTTGGCGGCGTCGGTTCCGACGCCGTGCTGGCGGGAGCGGTGGTTCGCCGCGGCCCTCGCCGCCACGGCGTGGTACTCGTCCTTCGTCACGATGGCGGGGTGCGCCGGTTGCTCGGACCAGATCCAGGTGTCGTCGGGGTTGACCCGGTTGTGGCCCTTCTTGCGGGCCCTGCGGTTCCAGACCTGGTAGCCGGTGTACTTGGGGTTCCTGAGCACCTCCCAGACCGACGACCTGCTCCACGCCCCGCGTGCCGTCGCCGGATCGACCGGGACC
>JAJYSQ010000066.1 GCA_021793495.1 Actinomycetes bacterium | reverse complement strand
CGATGTGCAGCTCGGTGATCCCGTCCGGCTCCATCGCCCGGGCCAGAGCCACGGCCTCCTCGATGCGCATCGTGTAGGCGTCCTTCTCCCCCGGCTTGCGCTGGAAGGAGCAGTACGCGCAGGACGCGGAGCACACGTTCGTCAGGTTCAGGTGGCGGTTGACGTTGAAGAACACCCGGTCACCGTGGCGGCGGGTGCGTACCTCGTGGGCCAGGCCCCCGAGCCACGCCATGTCGTCGCTGGCATACAGGTCGACGCCGTCGGTGACGTCCAGCCGCTCACCGGCGAGGACCTTGTCCTCCAGCTCGCGCTTGCGTCCGACGTCCAGCCCGAGGCCCGTGACCAGCCCAGCACCCGTCACCGTGAGATCTCCTTGTCGGTCGTGTTCGCTGCGCCACCGGCCACCGGATCCGAGGCTCGCCCCGGTGCCGCGGACCACCCGCTGACCGGGTCCCAGGGTACGCCGCTACTCACCGAGCGACCCGGTGAGGACCCCGGCGAGCCACGTGGGGTCCACGTTGGCGCCACTGAGCACCGCGACCACCCGGCGAGCCGGAGGCAGCCGGGCACGCGCGGAGATCCAGCCGGCCAGCGCGACGGCCCCGGACGGCTCGGCCACCAGCCCGGCGCGAAGCGCCAGGTCACGCACGGCCTCGGCGATGGCCTCCTCGTCGACGGTGATGATGTCGTCGACCAGGGCGCGGACGTGCTCCCAGGGCAGCCGGCCCAGGCTGGTCACCCGAAGCCCGTCGGCCACCGTCCGGTACGTCTGGTCGGCCGTCCAAGCCACCCGTCGGCCGGTGCGGAGGCTGGCCTGGGCATCGGCGGCCAGAGCGGGTTCCACCCCGATCACCCGGACCGCCGGGCACCGAGCCTTGACCGCCACGGCCACACCGGAGACCAGCCCGCCGCCGGAGACCGGGACCAGCACCAGGTCCACGTCCGGGGCGTCCTCGGCGATCTCCAGCCCCACGGTGCCCTGCCCGGCGATCACCGCGGGGTCGTCGTACGGCGGCACCAGGATCAGGCCGCGCGCGGCGACCAGCGCCGCCGCGGTGGACTCTCGGGCGTCCGGGGCCACCAGGATCACCTCGGCACCCAGCGCACGGACCGCGTCGACCTTCACCGCAGGAGCGACGTCGGGCATCACGATGACCGCGGGGATCCCCAGCTCACGCGCGGTCCAGGCCAGGGCCCGGGCGTGGTTGCCGCTGGAGTGCGTGACCACCCCGGCAGCCCGGCGAGCAGGAGCCAGCAGCGCGACCGCGTTGTAGGCCCCGCGGATCTTGAACGCGCCGACCGGCTGCAGGCTCTCGGCCTTCACCGCGACCCGCACCTCGGGCACCCGGTCGAACCCCGACCGGGGCTGCTCGACCGCCCACGGACACTCCACCAGCGGCGTACGCACCGCGACCCCGCGCAACCGTTCTGCGGCCGCCTCGATCTCGTCGATCCCCACCAGCCCGCTCACCCTGCGGCCTGCGCCTCGGAGACCGACCGGTCCGACCCGGACTCGCCGAACCGACCCTCCCACGTGGTCGAGCGCACCACCGTCGTACGCGCGCGCCCCGCGCCGTCCAGCCGACGCGGCTCCGGACGTCCGGTCGGCTCGGGGCCGGCAGCCAGGGAGGGCACGTCTCCAGGCTGGCCAGCGGAACAGGACTCGTTCAACGTCTGTTGGCCGTTGACATCTGTTGCACCCTTCGTCGCCATGTGGTCGTAGGTACCTCAGCCTGACAGACATCGAACGATCGACGAGCAAAGCCGGTCCTGGTAAGGGCCGCGCGTCATGACCACCCTCCAGGTCGCTCGCTACCACGTGCGTGACCTGGTGACCCGGCGGCGTTCGGCCCGCTGGACGTGCCCAGCTGTCCGGACCAACGGTGCAGCAGCTGGTGCTCGACTCCCAGGTTGTCGAGCACCTTGCCGGCGACGAAGTCGACCAGGTCGGCCACGGTCTGGGCGCCGGTGTAGAAGCCGGGGCTGGCCGGGGCGACCACCACCCCGGCGCGCGCCAGGCTCAGCAGGTGCTCGAGGGTGATCGACGTCAGTGGAGTCTCGCGGGGCACCACGACCAGTCGGCGGCCCTCCTTGATCGTCACGTCCGCGGCCCGCTGCAGCAGGTCCTTGCTCAGCCCCAGGGCGATCCCGGCGACCGACGCCGTGCTCGCCGGGACCACCACCATGCCCCGGGTCGGGTAGGAGCCGGAGGCTGGTCCGGCGCCCAGGTCTCCCGGAGCCCAGTGCCGGACCCGCACCGACAGCACGTCGGCACTCCTGCCCACCCACTCCGCCAGACAGGTCGCCCACCCCGACTGCGACCAGGTGATCCCGGTCTCGTCGAGCAGCGTCAGCCGGGCTGCCCGACTGATCACCAGATCGATGTCGGCCCCCGCGTCCAGCAGGCCGCGCAGCACCGCGGCGGCATAGGGAGTGCCGCTGGCCCCGGACACCCCGACCACCCACGGACGCCGCTGTCCAGGAGTCGGCTGCGTCGCACCCGATCCGGTGGCGCTGCCCGGCCCGGTCACGGCCGCAGCCCGCCCAGCCCGAGCCCGACCACTGCGGCGACGAACACCCCGACCCCGATCCAGCCGTTGACCGTGAAGAACGCCCGATTCACCCGGGTCAGGTCGGTCGCCGACACGAGCCGCTGCTCGTACGCCAGGCCCACCCCGGCGGCGGCCACGACGACGTACCAGACCGGTCCGAGCCCGGCGAGCAGGCCGAAGGCGACGAGAAGCACCACCGTGACCAGGTGCACGACCCTCGAGACCCGTAGCGCCACCACCGGCCCGAAACGCACCGGCAGCGACTTCACCCCGATCCGCTCGTCCACCTGTCGGTCCTGCAGCGCGTAGATGATGTCGAACCCCCCGATCCAGGCCCCGACCGCCACGCCGAGCACGACCGCGGTCCACGACCAGCGGCCGGTGACCGCGATCCACGCCCCGACCGGGGCCACCGCCTGGGCCAGGCCGAGCACCGCGTGCGGCGCCCAGGTGACCCGTTTGGCGTACGGGTAGGCCACGAGCGGCACCACCGCCAGCGGCGAGAGCACCAGGGTCAGCCGGTTCAACGCTGCGGCCACCCCGAGGAACACCGCCAGCGCGACGAGCGCGCCAGCCGTCGCCGTCGTGGGGCTGACCACCCCGGTGACCAGCTCGCGCCCAGCGGTGCGTGGGTTCACCGCGTCGATCTTGCGGTCGATGATCCGGTTGACCGCCATGGCGAAGGTGCGCCCGGCCACCATGGCGACGGTCACCAGCACGAGCACGACCCAGTCCACCCGCCGGTCACGCTGCCACATCGCCGTCAGCGTGGCGATGTAGGCGAACGGCAGGGCCAACACCGAGTGCTCGATCGCCACCAGCCGCAGGAAGGCGCGCACCCGGCCCAGGACGCCGGAGACCGGGCCGGGGGCAGGCGTGGTCAGGGTGCTCACGACAGCCCGTACTCCTTCCAGCGTGTCTGCACGCGGGTCGCCACCGCCGGGTCGGAGACGATCATGCTGGGCCAGCCACGCCCGTACCCCTCGCTCGGCAGCTTCGCGGTGGCGTCGATGCCGACCTTGCCGCCCCAGAACTGCTGGTAGCTCGCGTGGTCGAGGTGGTCGACGGGGCCGATGACGGCCAGCAGGTCGTGCGCGTAGTCGACGTTGCCGAACGCCCGCCATGCCACCTCGGCGTAGTCGTGGACGTCGCAGTCGGCGTCGACCACCACGACCAGCTTGGTCAAGGACAGCAGCCCGGTGCCCCAGATCGCGTTCATCACCTTCTGTGCGTGCTTGGGGAAGCGCTTGTCGATCGAGACGATCGCGGCATTGTGGAACACCCCCGCGACCGGCAGGTCCAAGTCGACGATGTCGGGGACCGCCATCCGCACCAGCGGCAGGAAGATCCTCTCGGTCGCCTTGCCGATCGGGCCATCCTCGGCCGGCGGCCGGCCGACGACGATGGACTGGAACACCGGGTTGGCCACCATCGTCATGCACTCCACGGTCACCGCGGGGAAGGGCTCGACCGGCGTGTAGAAGCCGGTGTGGTCGCCGAACGGGCCCTCCGGGATGCGTACCCCCGGCTCGACCCACCCCTCCACCACCACCTGCGCCTGGGCCGGGACCTGCAGGGGCACGGTGACCGCATCGACCATCTCGATCCGGTGCCCGGCGAGGAACCCCGCGAACAGGTACTCGTCGATCTCGGCGGGCAGCGGAGCGCTGGCCGCGTAGGTGACCGCCGGCGGGGCGCCGAACGCGATGGCCACCGGCAGCCGTTGCCCGAGCCGCTCGGCAACCACGTGGTGGGCATTGGAGTCCTTGTGGATCTGCCAGTGCAGCCCGAGAGTGCGCTCGTCGTGCTGCTGCAGCCGGTACATGCCCAGGTTGCGCGCTCCGGTCTGCGGGTGCCGGGTGTGCGTCAACCCCAGGTTCAGGAAGATCCCACCATCCTGCGGCCAGGCCTGGATCCCCGGCAGCAGCCCGAGGTCGACGTCCGCACCGCGGAGCACCACCTCCTGCACGGGCGCCCGACGGACCCGTCGCGGCGGGACGGTCCGCAGGTTCGCGACCCGCGCCAGCCCCGCGCGCAGACCGGCGACGCCGCTGGGCAGGTCCGGGCTGATCAGCGCGGCGATCCGGGTGCCGATCTCGTCGAGGTGGTCCACCCCCAGGGCCCGGGCCATCCGCGACTGCGTGCCGAACAGGTTCATCACCAGGGGCATCTCGGAGCCGACCACCTGGTCGAAGACCAGCGCCGGACCCTGCTGGCGGACGACCCGCGTGACGATCTCGGCGACCTCCAGGTACGGGTCCACCGGGACCGGGACGTGGCGCAGGTCGCCGTCCCGTTCGAGCCGGGCGAGGAAGGCGCGCAGGTCGTGACCGGGGGAGAACATGTGCTCAGTATCCCGAGGTGGCGCTCCGGTGGCTTGCTGGCGTGGCCTGCCGGCGTGGCTTGCTGGCGTGGCCTGCCGGTCGGCTCAGCCGGTGAGGCCGGAGTACGAGTGCATCCCGGGGATGAAGATGTTGATCACGAAGTAGTTGAACGTCAGGGCGAACAGGCCGACCAACGAGATGATCGCTGCCCGTCGGCCCTTCCACCCCGCGGTGGCACGGGCGTGCAGGTACCCGGCGTACACCACCCAGGTGATGAACGCCCAGGTCTCTACCGGGTCCCAGCTCCAGTACTTGCCCCAGGCGTTCTCCGCCCAGATCGCCCCGGCGATGATCGCGAAGGTCCACAGCGGGAACACCGCGGCGTGCAGCCGGTAGGCCAGCCGGTCCAGGGCGTCGGCCGAGGGCAGGCGGCGGGCGAACTCGGACAGCCCCGGGCCACCGGTGCGGGCACGGCGTTCGGCCCGGTCCTTGACCAAGAACAGGGAGCTCACCGCCCCGCCCACGGTGAAGATCCCCATCGAGATCATCGCGGCCGAGACATGGATCGCCAGCCAGTAGGACTTCAGCGCCGGCACCAGCTGCTCGTTGGGCACGTACAGCACGGTCACGGCCAGCCCGAGGCTCAGCAGCACCGGGGTGATCACGAACAGCCCGAGCCAGCGCACGTCGTGGCGGGTCAGCAACCCCAGGTAGGCCCCGGTCATGGCCAGGGACGCGGCGACCGAGAACTCGAACATGTTGCCCCACGGCGGGCGGTGCAGCGCCACCGCGCTCAACGCCACCGAGGCCAGCTGCAGCACGAACGCGAGGATGGTGACCGCTACCGCGGCCCGTCCCACCTTGTCCGCCCGGCTTCCCCGCTGCGGCGCGCCCCCGGCCATCTCGGCCCGGCGGTCGGCCACCGGTCGCCCGAGCAGACCACCGTCGAGGTCGACCGGTCCACCCCCGGGTCCGGAGCCCACCCGCGACCCGGCACCGGCCGACCTGGCACCGGCCGTCACGGGCACGGGCTGGCGTACCGCCACCTCCGGGGAGCCGATGGCTGCGGCCGCCCGCCCGATCTTGCTCCGAGTGCCGAAGGACCACTCGACGGTGTAGGCGAGCATCGCGACCGTGTAGCCGGCGATCGAGGAGTACAGCAGGTTGTTGCTCAGCTGTACCAGTTCAGTGGGGCTCATCAGGCCGGCTCCTCGGGGTGCGGTGGCGGGTCGTCGTGCGCCGTCAGGCCGGCGTGCGGGGACGCCTCGCCGCTGTCCGCCGCCTCGTCGCTGGCTGAGGGCACCGTACCCACCCGCTGGCTGAGCCGTCGGGCCAGGGCCGCGACCTCCTCCGCCAGCCCGGGGGCCTCGGTCCGGGCCAGGCCGGCGACGTCGACGAGGGTACGCCCCGACCCGTCGGTCCGCGCCCGCACCCACACCCGGCGTCGACGGATGAACAGCGAGGCCATCACCCCGGCCAGTGCCAGCAACGCCCCGACCAACGCCGCGTTGCGCCCCGGGTCCGCCGACATCTCGAAGGTGGCCCACCGTCGGTAGCCGGTGAAGGTGATGCGCCCGAGCTTGTCGGGCAACGTCATGCTCTGGCCCGGGGCCAACGCGGCGATGCCGATCCGGGTCATCCGCGCGGTGTCCATCGAGTACACCGACTGGGGCACCCCGGTGTTCATCCCCAGGTTGCCCTTCCAGGCCGACAGGAACACCTCCGGGGCCAGTGCGGCGGGAAACACCGAACGCGGACCGGTGACCGGGTCCCCTCCGGGAGTGGGCAGGAAGAATCCTTGGAACCCCAGCTGCTCGGGCTGGGCGTCGGGGACCTTCACCACCCCGGTCGACGTGTAGTTGGCGTCCTGCGGCAGGAACGGCGCCGGTCCGGAGAACACGACCCGCCCCGTACCGTCGCGCACGGTGAACACCGGCGCGTACCCGTTCGCGATCAGGAAGATCTTCGTCTGATCGACCATCAGCGGGTGGTTCACCGCGATCACCCCCGTGTGCGCCGAGGCGGACGGGGAGCTCCGGTAGGTCACCCGCGCGGCGAACGTATCCGGCTGGCCACGGGAGGCCCCGCTGGTGACGAACGTCGCCGTGAAGTGCTCCAGGGTGAAGTCGAACGGTGGCAGGTGCGTCGGGTCGTACCAGCTGCCGGGGATGAAGTTCGCGTAGTCCGAGACCGTGTTGGCGAACGTGTGCCCCACCACCACCAGCACCTGGCCGCGGTAGCCAACCAACGTCCGGGCAGCGAACGCCACGAGCAGGATGATCAGCGACAGGTGGAACACCAGGTTGCCGGTCTCGCGCCAGAACCCCTTCTCCCCCGCCAGGGCGTCGGCGGCCGCCGAGACCCGGAACCGGTGCCGGCGCAGGTCGGCACGGGCTTCGGCGAGCACCAGCTCCGCCGCGGCGTCGGTGGTGAACCACAGGTGCGCCGGCATCCGGGCCAGGTTGCGCGGCGCCGGTGGCGGCGGGCTCCGCAGCGCCCGCGCGTGCAGCCCGACCCGCGGCACGACGCAGCCGATCAGCGAGACGAACAGCAGCAGGTAGATCGCGGCGAACCAGGGGGCGGCGAACACCGAGAAGAACCCCAGGTGGCCCAGCCACACCCCCAGCCCCGGGTGAGCGGCCTTCCACCCGGTGACGGCCAGCGGGTTGGTCCGCTCCTG
>JAJYSQ010000065.1 GCA_021793495.1 Actinomycetes bacterium | reverse complement strand
GCGCGGTGACGATGGGGCTGGCCTCGCGGACGACCGCGAGCACGCTGGCCCCTCCGGTGAAGGACTGGGCGCCGAGCTGGCGGGTCAGCGTCCCCAGCTGCAGGGCGATCACCGCGCCGAACGGGATGGAGACCAGGGCGGTCGGCACGATCGTGACGCTGGCGATGAACCACGCCTGCTCGATCATCTCGCGGCTCTGGAAGGGTCGGCGGGGGACCGCGCGCAGCACGTCGAGCCCGAAGGCGAAGAGATTGCCGGCCTGGCGCAGCCCGCCGGTCACCGTCGCGCCCACGGCAGCACCCCTCCCCGGGGTCGACGCCCGGCACCGGCGACGGGCGGGGCGCCGGCGACGGGCGGGGTGCCGGCGACGGGCGGGGTGCCGGCGACGGGCGCGACGGTGACCGGCGGGGTGCCGGGCGGGGTGCCGGCGACGAGCGACTGGAAGGAGCCGGGCGGGGGGATCACCCCGTGCTCGCGGCACCACTGCCCGGGCGGACGCATGGTGCGCCGGGGCTGCCCGTCGCTCGGCACGAGCTGGGGCGGGATGGGCGCCAGCGCAGGCAGCTCGACCCCGATGGCGGCCTCGGCGGCCAGCTCGTCGGCGTCCTTCTCCTCCGCCATGCCGATGGGACCCTGGCGCTGGGCATTGAGGAACTGGCGGACCGCCGGCTCCTGGCTGGTCAGCAGCATCTCCCGGGGCCCGAACATCGCCAGGTGCCGGTGGTAGAGCAGCCCGATGTTGTCAGGCACGGTCCGTGCCGTGTTGATGTCGTGGGTGACGATGAGGTAGGTCGCCTCGGTCTGGGCGTTGAGGTCACCGATGAGCTGGTTGAGGTAGGCGGTACGCACCGGGTCGAGGCCGGAGTCCGGCTCGTCGAAGAGCACGACCTGCGGGTCGAGCACCAGGGCACGGGCCAGCCCGGCGCGCTTGCGCATGCCGCCGGAGATCTGGCCCGGGAGCTTGTCCTCGGCCCCGCGCAGGCCGACCATCTCCATCTTCTCGTGCACGATGTCGGCGATCTCGCGCTCGGAGCGACGAGTGTGCTCGCGCAGCGGGAATGCGACGTTGTCGTAGAGGGACATCGACCCGAACAGCGCCCCGTCCTGGAAGAGCACCCCGAAGCTCTTGCGGACCTCGTAGAGGTCGCGCTCGGAGAGCCGGGTGATGTCCCTGCCCTCGATCCAGATCGAGCCGCGATCGGGTTTGAGCAGGCCGACCAGGGTCTTGAGGAAGACGGACTTGCCGGTGCCGGAAGGACCGAGCATGGCCGAGATCTCCCCGGACGGAAGCGTCAGGGTGACGTCCTCCCAGACGACCTGGCGGCCAAAGGTCTTCGTCAGACCCTCGACACGGATCTCCACGCCCACGGTGCGCACCTCGCTCGATGTGACGTACTGCACGCCTAACGAGGCGCACCGGGCTCGGTTACGGCCGGGTTACGGACGGTCGTCGAAGACTGGGACGGCTCAGGGCAGACAGGTCGAGCCGAGCAGGCACGCGGACCCCGACGGGGTGCTCGTCGAGGGGTCTGGCGGCGCGGACGACGAGCCGGTGACGGGCATCAGAAGCTCGGAGAGCCCGTCGGTCACCCCGCCGAGCAGCCCCGAGGGGACCGGTGCGGCGGGCAGGGGGCTCGGCAGCGGGCTCGGCAGGGGGCTCGGGGAGAGCAGGCCACCGATGGTTCCGCCGAGGGTGCTGGTGATCCCCCCGACCCCTCCGTCCGAGGACCCGGCAGTCCCCGAGCCGGCCCCGGTGGGCGCGGGGGCGGGCCCGGGGCTGCTGGTGGCACCACTCGGCCCGCCCGCCGTGTCGCCACCGGCGGCGCTGGCGGTCGGCCGGGAACCACCGGAGACAGCGGCGGCACCCCGGCCGGCCACCGGCCCGGAGGACTCGACCGTGGGCGGGGCCTGCGGCGCCGCGCCGCAGGGGTAGCCGCAGGCGCTCACCAGCGCCGCGCCCTGCTCGCTCACCGTGGTCAGCAGGTTCGCGACGATCTCGGCCTGCCGGACCGCCTGCTGGGGCATCAGCCGCATGATGGCCGCGAGCCGGGCCTGCTGGTCGGCCACCGACGAGGTCAGCGCCCGCAGCGCAGCAGGGTTGGCGTCTCGGCGGTAGACCGCTTCGAGCAGCGTCGCCCCGGAGCGTAGCGACGTCGCCTGCTCGGCGAGGTCCGCCACGACGTAGCCGGCGGTCCGCGGGCCGGCCGCGTCCGCCCCGGCGACCAGGCTCGTCGCCTCGCCGAGGCGGGTGCTCGCGAGGTCCAGGTAGCGCTCGCCGCGCCCGAGGTCGCTCCAGGTGAGCCAGAGCTGGACCTGCTCGAGCCCGAGCTTGACGCCGTAGAGCGGCTGGCCGGGCAGCGCCCGGGTGCTGGCCAGAGCGGTCCCCGTGGTGGCGATCATCATGGTGGCCACCACCCCGGTCGCCAGGTGGAGCAGGCGCCGACGCCCCGGCGTCCGATGACGGGGCGTCGGGCGCCGCGGGACCGGCACCTGGGGGGACAGCACCCGGGGGGCCTCGGCGACGAGCCGCTCGCGGAGGACGGACCGGAACGGCTCGCCCGGCCCAGCCACGCTGGCACCGACCGTCCGCAGCTCGCCGACCAGGGCCACGAGCTCGGCGTCCAGGCCATCCGGGGGGCCCGGCACCCTCGAGCCGTCCAGGAGCCGGGCGTACCGCTCGGTACGCTCCGAGCCGGCGCGCCGACGCGCGGGCCACGACCACCTCACCGCGCGTCACCCCCTCCTCGACCCGCCCGCGCACCGCCACCGTCCGGACCACCGCCGGGTGTCCTGGTGGCTCCACCATGCCAACGACCCCGGGCCGGACCGGTTACGCCCCCGGCGCCTCGCGCCGGCACACCACTCACCGTTCCTCCACGGCGAGCATCCTCGCCAGGGCCCGCACGGCGCGCAGCTGGAGCTGCTTGACGGCACCCTCGGAGCGCCCCAGGACCTCGGCCGTCTCGGCCACGCTGAGGTCCTGCAGGAAGCGCAGCGCGATGCACTCCTGCTGCTCAGGCTTGAGCCGACGCACCGCGGTGACCAGCGTCTCGGTGCGCAGCCGGGCGACCACGGCGTCCTCGATGCCCTCGTCGGCCCGGTCGGCGTCGAGCAGGTCGGCGGTGGTGACCTCGAGACGGAACCGGGCGGACTTGAAGTGGTCCATCGCCAGGTTCCGGGCGATCGTCACCAACCACGCACCCAGGTCGCGTCCCTGCCAGGTGAAGGTGGCGAGCCGGCGCAGGGCACGCAGGAACGTCTCGCTGGTCAGGTCCTCGGCCAGGGCGTGCGAGCCGACCCGGTGGAACAGGTAGCGGTAGACGACGTCGACGTAGCAGTCGTAGATCTCGGCGAAGGCCTCGGCATCCCCGCCCTGGGCGAGGCTGACGAGCGCCTCGATCCGCCCACCCTGCGCGTCTGCCGCGGGGACCCGGTGGTAGGCCGGTGCCCGCGAACCCCCGGCGCCGAGCAGGACCGGGTCGCCGGGCAGGGCTGGGCCGTCGGGCAGGGCTGGGCCGTCGGCGACGGCCAGCACCAACCGCGCCAGGTCGCCCAACCCACCTGCTCGCACGACACCCCCAGCCCACCTGCTCATCCGGCCCGCGGGATGCCGGCCCCCGACGCCGGCCTGCCAGGGATGGTGTATCGACGGTACCGAGGATCGGGCCCCTTCCTCAAGGGATTCCGGCCGGTCTCCTCCGCCGCCCGACCCACCGGACGGATCGGCCATGGCCACCGGCCGTGACCACCGGGGCGCTGTCTCGTTGTGGGGTCGACGGCGTCGTGGTCGTCGGGTGCGACCGCACCCGAGCGACGCGGTGAGCGCGATGAGCACCGAGGGAGTGGGAGCCTGTGGCCGGTGGTAGAGGTAGGGGGAGCTGGTTCGTCGTGGGCGTGGCCACGGCGACGCTGAGCCTGGTCGTCACCGGGACCGGGGCGGCGGCGACCGACCACGGGGCCGGGCCCCTGCCGCCGCCCACCCGGGTCCGGGCCGCGGCCACCGGTGCTCAGCCCGCGTTCACGACCTTCTCGCTGGCCAGCGCCGGTGGCGTGACCTGCCCGGGCAGCACCGCGTGCACGAACACCGCGGCCGAGCCGGCGATCCGGGCCGCGGCGGACGGCACGTTCTACGCCTCGAGCGAGAACGGCCTGGGCGGGGGCACGTCAGCCTGGACCTCCACCGACGGCGGTGCCCACTACCTGGCGCTGGGCAGCCCCAACGCGACATCGGTCGGCCCGCTGGGCACCTTCGGCCCGGCCGGCGGGGACACCGACCTGGCGGTGGCGCCCCAGCGCAACGCCCAGGGTCGGTACAACGTCTACGTCGCGAGCCTCTCCCTGGCCAACGTCGACGTCTCCACGAGCAGCGACGGCGGTGCCACCTGGCGGACGAGCTACACCTCGGCCACCGTGCCGGTCGACGACCGGGAGTGGATCGCCGCCGACGGGGCCTCGAAGGTCTGCATCTCCTACCACGACATCGCCACCGACGACATCGACGTGTCGTGCAGCACCGACGCCGGGGCCACGTTCACCCAGCCCTCGGCCGCGATCGACCCGGCTCACGCCTACCTGCTGCAGAACAACGAGATCGGCAACCTGGTGATCGACCCGAGCAGCCACGTGATCTACCAGGTCTTCTCCGGCATCGCCTCCGCCTCGGAGGTCGCCACCGCGACGGCGGGCACGACCGGCTACCACGCGGTGTGGATGGGTGTCTCCACCGATGGTGGCCGGACGTTCGTCGACCACCTCGTCTACGCCAACCCTGATCCAAGCGTCAGCTACGGTCACCAGTTCGTCAACGTCAGCGTGGACAAGGCCGGCACCGTGTACGCGGTCTTCAGCGACAACCACGGCGTGTTCTACAGCTACTCCACCGACCATGGCACGAGCTGGAGCACGCCGGTCCAGGTGAACAGCGGGCCGGCCAACACCGCCATCATGCCGTGGTCGGTCGCCGGGGGCACCGGCAAGCTCGACATCGTCTTCTACGGGACCTCCTACGACAACCCGGCCACCGTCCCCGACAACTACCCGATGACCGCTGCCTGGCAGGTGTACTTCGCGCAGTCCCTCGACGCCGCCACGCCGGGGGCGTCCTTCACCCAGACCGCAGCCACCCCGGTCAACCACTACGGCGGCGTCTGCGAGGGCGGTGTGAGCTGCACCGGCAACCGGGACCTCTATGACGACTTCGGCGTGGCGGCGAGCCCGGTGACCGGGCTGGCCTCCATCGCCTACAGCGACGACCAGTACGTCCCGGGCGGCCCGAACTCCCCGGGGTGCACCGCTGCGCAGTCGAACACCTCGGCCTGCGACCACACGGCGATCGCCACCCAGACCTCGGGTGCCGGGATCGTCGCCACCGGGCCCCTCCCGGCCGGGGGCCGGGCGACGGGGACCGGGGGCCGGGCCCTCCGGACGAGGGTGGGCCGGCTGATCGGGCTCTGAGCCCGGGTGCTGGTGGAACGGGCTCGTGCGGGGATCCGAGGAAGTCGTAGGGGTTCGACGAAGGGAGAACCGATGAGTGGACGCTACGCCCGTGGGGCCGCCGGGCTCCTCCTGCTCGGCACGACCCTGCTCGCGGGTGCCACCACCCCGGCCGCCGCCAGCGCCCCGTACACGGCCACGGTGATGAGCTGGACGGTCCACGTCGGACCGGGCAGAGCCACGGCCTGCACGGTCGTGGGCGAGCTCTTCGTGCCCCGGGACGCCTCGGCGAGCCACCCGGTGCCCGCGATCCTGACGACCAACGGCTTCGGTGGGTCCTACACCGACCAGACCCACCTGGCCGAGTACTTCGCCGGCCGGCAGGACTACGTGGTGCTCGCCTACTCCGGGCTCGGCTTCGGCGGCTCGGGCTGCAACATCGAGCTGGACAGCCCGCAGTGGGACGGTGCGGCCGCCAGCCAGCTCGTGTCCTACCTGGGCACCGTGCCCGAGGTCGTCAAGGAGGGCCCTGACGCACCGGACGTCGGGATGATCGGGCTCTCCTACGGCGGGGGTGTGCAGTTCTCGGCGGCCTCGATCGACCCGCGCATCCGCGCCCTGGTTCCCCAGATCACCTGGAACGACCTGGCCTACTCGCTGGCACCGAACAACACCGACCCCAACCTGGTCTTCACCGACACCCCGCCCGGCGTGCTCAAGGCCGAATGGATCGCCTACTTCTTCCAGGACGGGCTGCACGGGTCGCTCACGCACCCGACGGCGACCCCGTTCCCTCCTTCGACCTGCCCGGGCTACGACCCCCGGATCTGCCCGGAGCTGGCCACGTCGGCCGGTCTCGGCTACCCCACCCCGGCGATGACCGCCCTGCTGCGAGCGTCGTCGATGGTGAGCTTCCACGCCGCGGTGCACGCGCCCACGCTGCTCATGCAGGGCGAGGCGGACACGCTGTTCACGATCGACGAGGCGGTCGCCACCTACCAGGAGCTCAAGGCCGACCGGGTCCCGGTCAAGCTCGTCATCCAGAGCTGGGGACACAGCAACGGTG
This sequence comes from Actinomycetes bacterium, assembly GCA_021793495.1. Taxonomy (GTDB): domain Bacteria; phylum Actinomycetota; class Actinomycetes; order JAJYSQ01; family JAJYSQ01; genus JAJYSQ01. The sequence continues at coordinate 1,073 of JAJYSQ010000065.1, read as the reverse complement.
TCACCCCGGCGCCGGGCGAGCTCTCCTACTCCTCCCCCGGGCCGAGCTACGAGCGCACGCTGATCACGGACTGGTTCGCCAAGTACCTGAAGGGCAAGCAGGTCAACACCGGCCCGGCCGTCGAGTACTTCCGGCCCTGGGTCGCCTACAACCCCCACGGGTCTGCGGAGCCCGCCTACGGCAGCGCGCCGGGGTGGCCGGTGGGGCACACCATGACGCTCTACCTCTCCGGCGACGGTTCGCTCACCCCGACCCGCCGTACGGTGGTGGCCGGCACCGCGACCTTCGTCAACCCGGGGAGCCCGGCCAGCTACTCGGAGACCTCGGCCGTCCAGTTCCTGGCGCCGTTCTCCCAGATCCCCCCGACCGACACGCCGGGCACCTTCGCCAGCTTCTCCAGCGCGCCGCTGCCTGCACCGTTGGACTCGGTGGGCGTCCCCACGCTGAGCTTCACCCTGGCCGCGACGCCGCCATCCCTGGACCTGTCCCCGGCGGAGCAGCCGGTGCTCTTCGCCAAGATCTACGACGTGCTCCCCGACGGCACGAGGACCCTCGTCGACCGGCTGGTCTCCCCGGTGCGCATCGCGGACCCGGGGCACCCGGTGACGATCACCCTGCCCGCACAGGTGCGCCGTTTCCCCGCCGGCAGCCGCATCGACCTCGTGCTCGCCGCCACCGACTCGGCCTACCTGGGCAACCGGGTGCCGCAGACCTACTCGATCGCGGTGGACCCGGCTCGCCCGCCGATGCTCTCGCTGCCGGTGACGTCCCCGGCCCACCAGGACGGCGGTGGCCCCCGGGCCACCGGCTCGGTGCCCGGCTAGGTGGACCCCCTGGCCCCCGGGGCCAGCTGAGACCGCGATGCCCACCGGCTCGTACTCGCTGGGGCAGCCGCGGCACCCCAGCGGCCCGTGCCGGGACTCAGCGGGCGTAGACGGCGACGAAGTCCCGGCCGCTGGACGTGAAGTACCGGTCGGCCGGACGCCAGAAGTTCAGGATCTTCACCGGGCGCGGGTACTGCGGGTTGGCCGTGGGCTGATACCACATGTACGACGGCCACATCGGGTTCACAT
>JAJYSQ010000064.1 GCA_021793495.1 Actinomycetes bacterium | reverse complement strand
TCCGATCTAAACGCTGTTCGCCAGTCGGGTCCAGCCAGAGACTCCTGCACTGCTCGCCGACGATGAGGTCCGCTGGCAGAAGGAATGGGCGGGATTGAAGAAGGTCCGCCGTGAACGACTTCTCGACGAGATGCGCGCGATGGCGAAGGATGCGTAGGCAGCTCGCGAGACGCGTCATGCCGCTCGCCGCTACCCATCCCGACCTTGCCGCTCAGGTACACCCCACTCGAAACGCACCCTTGACCGCCGCCGACATCTCTGCCGGATCAAGTCGGAAGGTCTGGAGGGTTATTCACAACCCCACGTTCGCGCGCATCATCGCGGGTCAGCGGTGTGTCCAGGCCACGCCGACCGACTTCTGAATAACCCTCCATGAATCGACCCACATTCATGCCGGGAGGCCCGCTTTCTCCACCGCAGCCATGGGCCGGACCGGACGCACCTGGTCCCACCTCATGGTCGACGTGGCGCCGAGCAACGCCAAGCTCCGGGGCCGGCTGCTCAGACTGCTCGTCCAAGCCACCGGGTTCGACGAGGCTGACTGCGAGAAAGCACTGGCCGAAACGGACAACGAGGCCAAGGCGGCGCTCGTGGTGCTGCAGACCGGCGTCACGCCGAATCGCGCGCGGGCGGCGCTGGCTGCTGCCGGTGGCATCGTGGCGGCCGCGCTGTGCGGTCGCCGAGAGCACGCCGACGAGCTGAGCCGCCCGTGCCCCCTCAGCGCTGGCGCAATCGGTGCCGGGAACGCACCGAGTCGCGAGTGCGGGCAAGCGCGGCGAGCGTCACCGGGTACTGCCGCTGAGCAACGGCGACGAACAGGCAGTCGATGAGGGTGAGCTCGGCGATGCGGCTGGCCATGGCCCCCGAGCGCAACGTCGTCTCCGAGACCGACGTCCACAACACCAGGTCGGCGACCCGCACGATCGGTGACCGAGCGTAGTTGGTGATGGCGACCGTCGTCGCCCCGGCCTCACGCGCCTGCCCGAGCGCGTCGATGGTATCGATGGTCGTGCCGGTGTGGCTGATCCCGATCGCGACGTCATCGGGGGTCAGGTTGGCCGCCGAGGGGATGGCCATGTGCGGGTCGCTCCACGCGAAGACGGTCAAGCCGACCCGGTGCAGCTTCTGCTGCAAGTCCAGTGCCACGTATCCGCTCGCGGCCACCCCGTACACGTCGATGCGTCGGGCCGCGATGACGGCGGAGACGACCCGGTCAAGCTGGTCGGCGTCCAGGGCAGACACCGTGTCGGCAATGGCCTTGGTGTCGGCCGCAGCAACCTTGACAATCACATCCGCGAGCGGGTCATCAGCACCGATGTCGGGGGAAAGGCGCGACGTAGGCTCGGCGCCAGTCCGACCAGCAGCGGTCGCCAGTGCGATGCGCAGGTTCGGGTAGCTGCCGACGCCGAGCGAGCGGCAGAACCGGATCACGGTCGTCTCCGAGGTCGCGGCCAGACCGGCTATCTCGCTGATGGTCAGACGAGCCGCGTTCGCCGGGTCGGTGAGAACCACGCGACCGACGCGCTGCTCGGACGGGGACAGCGACGGCAGCAGCGACGCCACGAGGGCCAGGATCTCCCCGGGTTCGGTGGTGTCGGTCGACGTCACCGGGCCTCCGATCTCGGGCCGGCCGGTTCGCCGACGGCGTCCAGCCGGCCGTCAGGATCCCACACCACTCGCCCGCCGACGACGGTGGCAACGGCGCGCAGACGAGCGTCGAGCACCACGATGTCGGCGTCAGCGCCGCTGCGCAGGTGGCCTTTGCCGATAGCGGACACGACGCCCGCCGGAGTGCCGGTGGCGGCCAGGACTGCCGTCGGCAGTCCGACACCGGAGTCGACGAGGGTGGCCACCGCGCGGTCCATCGTGAGCACGCTGCCCGCCAGGGTGCCGGGCTGCTCGGCCAGCACCGCACGTTCGGCGTCGACGACAACATCGACAGAGCCCAGTCGGTAGTTCCCGGGGGGCATGCCACAGGCGGCGATCGCATCGGTGACCGCGACGAGACGACCCGGCGCCACCGCCCCGACGAGAGACAGGAAGCCGCGGTGGACGTGAACGCCATCGGCGATCACCTCGAGTGTGGCACGCCCGTCGGCGAGCGCGGCGGCGATCGGTCCCGGCGCCCGACGATCGACGCCCGGCATGGCATTGCCGAGGTGGGTGACGTGCCGGGCGCCACCGGCAAAGGCCTCGCGGACGGTGTCGAAGTCGGCGTCGGTGTGCCCGACCGCCATGGTGATCCCCGACGCCCGGCCGGCGGCAAGCAGCTCGGCAGCGCCGGGAAGCTCGGGGGCGAACGTGACCAGACGCACCGCTGCCCCGGACGCCGCCATGAGCGCCTCGAGCTCGGCCGGGTGAGGCGAGCGCAGCAGCGACTGCTCGTGTGCTCCAGCTCTGCCCGACGCCAGCCATGGCCCCTCCATGTGGACACCCAGGATGGCCGCCTCGCCCGCCTCGCGGTCCCTCATGGCAAGCGCCACACCCCGCACCGCCACCTCCAGGCGTGAGAGGGTGTCGGAAACGGTGGTCGGCACCAGCGCGGTGGTGCCGTGGCGCAGGTGGTGGTGGGCCAGCTGACAGACCGCCTCGGCCACCTCCTCGGCCGTGTCCCCGGACACCTGGCGACCACCGCCTCCGTGGACGTGCAGGTCGACGAAGCCGGGGGTGACTACCTCGCTGCCGAGCTCGATGGTGCACCGCTCAGCCGGCCCGGGACCCGTCCCGACATCCGTGATCCGGGCGCCGTCGACGACGAGCCACCCGTCGTCCAGCTCGCTGCCCGACGTCACGAGGTGCCCGCGCAGCTTCCAGCGACCGCAAGTCGGATGGTTACGCAGAGACGTTGAACTACGTAGCATAACCACATCATCGCGCATCCGACACGAGCCACGGAAGAGAGGACGGGACCCGTGGATGTCATCATCGTCGCGGACCGGCGCTCCGGCGCGGCAATCATCGCCGATGCCATCGCCGCCCTGATCAACCGGCAGCCGGCAGCGGCACTCGGCCTGGCGACGGGCAGCTCCCCCGAGCCCATCTACGAGGAGATGACCCGCAGGCACGAGGCCGGGGTGCTCGACCTCGCCGGAGTCCGGGCTTTCCTCCTCGACGAGTACGTCGGACTGCCGCCGAGCCATCCCGCCAGCTACCGGTCGGTGATCCGCCGCCAGGTCGTCGACCGCCTCGGGCTCGACCCCGGCCAGGTCACCGGTCCCGACGGCAACGCCGCCGACGTGCTCGAGGCCTGCCGCGACTACGAGGCCGCCATCCAGGCCGCTGGGGGCATCGACCTGCAGCTGTTGGGCATCGGCAGCGACGGGCACATCGGCTTCAACGAGCCAAGCTCCTCGCTGGGCAGCCGCACCCGGCTCAAGACCCTGACGGCCCAGACGAGGGCCGACAATGCCCGTTTCTTCGACGGCAACGCCGAGGCCGTCCCCCAGCACGTCCTGACGCAGGGACTGGGCACCATCGTCGAGGCTCGACATCTCGTCCTGGTGGCCTGGGGGGCCGGCAAGGCCGCGGCACTGGCCCGCTGCGTCGAAGGGCCGGTCACGGCGATGGTCCCCGCGTCGGTCCTGCAGCTGCATCCGCACGTCTCGGTCGTCGTCGACGACGAGGCGGCCGCAGGCCTGAGCCTGGCCGACTACTACCGATCAGTGTTCGCAACCAAGCCGGCGTGGCAAGGCCTGTAGTCGGCGGGGAGGAAAGCATGCGCGACGCCCAGACGGTGGCGGCCCTGCGGGCGGTCCTGGCCGACGACCGGGCCATCACCGACCCCGACATCGTGGGCCGGTACGTCCACGACGAGGCGGCGTGGGCACCCCATGGGACCCCAGCCGCGGTGGCGTGCGCCCGCACGGCCGAGGACGTCGCGACGGCGGTGAGGGTCTGTGCCCAGCTGGCCGTGCCGGCTGGGCCGCGTGGGGCAGGAACCGGGCTCTCCGGCGGCAACAACGCCCTGAACTCCTGCGTGATGATCTCGACTCCTGCGTGATGATCTCGACCGAAGCCATGGACCGCATCGTCGAGATCGACACCGCCGAGCGCCTCGCGGTCGTCGAACCCGGGGTAGCCAACGACGTGCTGCATGCTGCGTGCTGCGGCCGCCGACGCCGGCATGTGGTATCTGCCAGACCCAGCCAGCTCGACCTGGTCGACCCTCGGCGGCAACGCCGCCACCAACGCGGGCGGGCACGCCCGGAGTCCACCCGCCCCGGGTGAGTACTGCGGGCCTGACCGCAAGCTCGCCGCGCAACGTCTGCACCGTCCAAGCCGGGCAGTCGCAGCCCAGGAGGTCCTGGTCCCCGCTCCTCCTGACCCCAGTAGGCACACCTGGTCAGCAGCAGGGGGCCGGGACGCTGCCGGGACGTACCTGGCTCAGCAGCAGGTGGTTGGGGGTGTGCCGGGGGGCGGTCCCCGCAGGGCTCAGGTCGGCGCGGTTGGTCAGGATCGGGGGCTGGTGCTGTTGGTGGCCGAGCGGGCCCAGACGCCCCTACAGCAGGTCAGCACGTCGAAGCCGGCGGTGATGATCTCGGTGAACACCTGTGCGGAGCAATGAGGCTCAAGAGCAACCGGACGGCGGTTTCCGCTGAGCCACGGGCGTCATCCGTTGGCGGGCCCTGGCGGCTCGTCGCTCGGCGGGGTCAGCAGCAATACGGGGACCCCGGTGGACCGCACCGCGTCGGCGACAGCCGGGGCGTCCTCGACCACGAGCACCACCCGGTGCCCGTCGGCACGCATGCCTCGGACCTTCAACGACTTGTACTCGCCCAAGTCGGTCGGGTCCATACCGTCGCGATAGAGGATCAAGCCGTCATGCGGCACATCGTGCCGGCGCAGCCACTCTTCGGTCAGGCTACGGGAGGCTTCGTCCCGCGCGCTCAGGATGACGATCGAACAGGTCTGGGCCAACAGTCGAACCAGCTCGATCGGTCCTTCGATCGGCCGGTCCGCCCCGGCTGCAAGGGAGTAGGTCCGCCAGTCGGGGTTGGCTGGGTCCACCAGGTGACGCCGGTGGCGGGTGTCGGCGAGCGTGGAGTCGAGGTCCACGCATACGGTCGGGCGTCGCCCAGGGGCCGGATCGTCCTCGGCAGTTGATCTCATCGGACCGCCTCGTCGGCCCGCCCCGACCTGCCCAGCGCGGCAAGGTCATAGGTTCGGCCCCGCTCAGGCAGCACCCGGGTGGTGCCGATGGGCGGGAGTAGCCGGGCCGGGTCGGCGGTGTGGATCGGGATAACCACCCTGGGACTGATCGTGGCGAGCACCCGGTCCAGGTCGTGGTGGCTCGCGTGCCCGGGCGAGCCGATCATCAGCAGGGGTAGGCGCAGTCGTTCGATCCACGCCTGGAACAGCTCCCACCGGGGGTCGAAAGCCCCCAGCGGCTCTCCGTTGGCATGGATGAACACAGCCCCCGGGCCCAGGGGGAGGTCCAACAGGTGTGCCATGTCGGTGGCGTCGAACTGCACGACGTACCGGTCCGGGTGCGCATGGATCTCCACGAGGTCCGGACCCTGGTCCCAGGTGACGACCTCGCTGATGCCGTACTCACGCAAGAACCGGCCCATCGCGTCCGGCCAGACCACGATGCGACCCGCCTCGCCAGCCTCGGCGATCAGCGCCCGCACCCGCTCGACGTTCCGCGGGTACATGCTGATCACGACCAGTCCGGGAGTACCGATGAGCTCCTGGCTGATCTGCTCGTCCACCTGGTTCTCGGTGCGCCAAGCAGAGGTGAACCCCGCCGAGAGCATCGTCCCCTCCGTCACCAGCACATCCACCCCATGGACCAGCCGGGCGAAGGACTCCGTCTGCTCGGGGTGGCGTCCGTGCAGGCGGAAGTCCCCGGTGTAGGCCAACGACCCCGCCTCGGTACGCACCAGGAACCCCATCGCGCCCGGTACGTCGTGGTCCACCGGGTAGCCCGTGATCGTGAAGGGTCCCCACGACACAGGGCCGCCCGGCTGCAACGGATGCCAGGTCGGTACGCCCCCTTCCGGTACCGGGCCAGCAACCGCTAGGGCGCGCATCATCCGGATGGACTCCTCGGCCGCATACACCCCGATCCCCGGGTCCACCCAGCCGGCCAGGCCGACGTGGTCCAGGTGCGCGTGGCTGATGAACACCACGGTCTTCGGGTCCGGCCCGGCGCCAAGCCCTGTTCCGGCGACGGAGGAGGCGCGGAACACCCCCTCGACCTTCGGCGCTACCCCCAGGCGAAGCCGATCCGCCAGCTCACGTCCCGCTCGTGGCGCCGCTGGCACCCGCAGCAGGTCGGTGCCGGCCGGGATGTCCAGCCCCAGGTCCAGCAGCACCCTCCACCCGTCGGACTCCATCAGGATCTTCGACGACCCGATGACTCCGACCCCTCCCAGAAAGCTCACCTGCACACCGCTGCTCATGACACCGTCTCCTCATCCGTCTCCTCCCCGTACTCATGGGCATCCACCCGGGCGGGATCCCGGGCGAGGACGCCGGGCGCACCCGTTCCTGGCTGCGGCCCACCGGGGGGGCCCAGCCCCCGTACCCACCGGTCGATGCCCATGGCCAGGTCCTCGAACCGTTGCCCAACCAGCCAGCTGGGGCCCGGGCACCAGTGCCACGGGCTGATGTAGGCGGTAAACCATCCCGCGTTCACGGCGGGGGCGATGTCGTTGACATAGTGGTCCCCGACGCTGAGGACCCGTTCGGGACCAAGGCCCAGGCGCGCGCGCACCTGGTCTCCGGCCGGGACCAGACCCGCCGGCTTGCCCACCCCGGCCAGTACCTCGTCGAAGGCCGACCCCAGCCCCAGCCGGGCGAGCACCGGACCCACCGAGCTGGCCGGACTGTTCGAGGCCAGCACCGTCCGGACCCACGATCGTGCCGATCCGAGAAGCTCGGGCAGACCCTCCGGCACCTGCATCGCCAGCTCGCCAGCCGCCAGCAGCTCGCGGACCCGAGAGAAGCTCGCGTCCACATGCCCCGGACCCACCCCGGCGTCCAGGGCGAACCGGGCGACGGCGACCCACCCGTCAGCCGGCGGGTCCGCCAAGCCACAGCTCGACCAACGGTCACCAGCAAGGAACTCGGACACCCTGCGGCGAAACCCCGGGCGACGAGCCCCCGGTACTCCCTCGGCAACCAGCTCGGCATACCGCTCCAACGGCTCAGGTCCTCGCCAGACCGTTCCATCGAAGTCAAACATCACCACGCCACGCGGGGCGCGGGACGGGCCCATCATCCCTTGTTCCCTCCCGCCGCCGAGTACGCCCCTTCGAGGAACTGTCGTTGCGCAATCAGGAAGAAGATGATCACCGGGATCGTGGTGAACACCACGGCAGCGGACAGCTGGGTCCACTCCGTCCCGTTGGTGCCGTAGAACGTGGACAGCCCGACCTCGATGGGCTGGACCGACGGGCTGCTCGTCATGATGAACGGCCAGAGGAAGCTGTCCCATGAACCGAGACCGACGTAGATCGCCACCGTCACCAGTGCGGGCCGGATCGCGGGGACGACCACATACCACAGGTACCTCAGCGCACCCGCGCCATCGAGCTCCGCCGCCTCGGCTTGCTCCCCAGGCAGGGAGAG
>JAJYSQ010000063.1 GCA_021793495.1 Actinomycetes bacterium | reverse complement strand
GGTCGTAGATGTCCCCGAAGTCCCGGCCGCGCACGATCATCTTCTGGTAGATCGAGTAGTAGTGCTTGGGTCGGCCGGTGACCCGCGCCTTGATGTGCGCCTCCCGGAGATCACCCGACACCACGTCGATCACCCCCGCGAGGTACTCCCCGCGGCTGGGTGCACGCTCGGCCACGAGGTGCACGATCTCGCCGTACATCTTGGGGTACAGGGTGGCGAACGCCAGGTCCTCCAGCTCCCACTTGATGGTGTTCATCCCCAGCCGGTGCGCCAGCGGCGCGTAGATCTCCAGGGTCTCCTGCGCGATGCGTGCCTGCTTGTCGGACTTGAGGTGCTCGATGGTCCGCATGTTGTGCAGCCGGTCGGCGAGCTTGATCACCAGCACCCGGATGTCCCGGGCCATCGCGATGACCATCTTGCGGACCGTCTCGGCCTGGGCGGCCTGCCCGTACGTCACCTTGTCCAGCTTGGTGACCCCGTCGACCAGTCGCGCGATCTCCTCGCCGAACTCGGCCCGCAGCTCGTCCAGGGTGTAGTCGGTGTCCTCCACCGTGTCGTGCAGCAGGGCCGCGCACAGCGTGGGAGCGGTCATGCCCAGCTCGGCGAGGATGGTCGCCACGGCCAGTGGATGCGTGATGTAGGGCGCACCGGAGACTCGCTGCTGGCCCCGGTGGTGGTACTCCCCTATCTGGTACGCCCGTTCCACCAGGCGGAGGTCCTCCTTGGGGTGGATGGACCGGACGGCTCGGAACAGCGGCTCGAGCACCGGGTCGACGCCGGCGCGCGGCGTGCCCAGCCGGGTCAGCCGGGCCCGGACGCGGCGCGCCGATCCCGGGCGGGCACCGACCGCGGAGGGCACGGCTGCACCGGGGACCGCCGGTGCGTCGACGGTCGCCAGCGGCCCAGGCGCAGTACCCGGGGCAGGAGCGATGTGGGCAGGGGCATCCGGTGGCGGGCTAGCCACGACATCCGCGCCGACCTCCGCTGCCACCTGCTCACCTCCGATACCCAGTCTAGGCAGGGTATCGCGGCCTGCCGGCAGGCCGCTGGGCCAGTCAGTAAGCCAGCAGTGCGTGGACGTCGACTCCCGGAAGGCGATCCGGCCCGTGCAGGAACGTCAGATCGATCAGCACCGAGACGCCCACGACGATGGCCCCCATCCGGGTGACCAGGTCGACCGCGGCCGCGGCCGTGCCCCCCGTGGCCAGCACGTCGTCGACGACCAGCACCCGTTCCCCCGGCAGCACCGCATCGGCCTGCAGAGACAGCACCGCGGATCCGTACTCCAGCTCGTACGCGGAGTCCAGGGTGGGCCCGGGCAGCTTGCCCTTCTTGCGCGCCGGCACGAAGCCGGCGCCGGCATGGTAGGCCACCGGCGCACCGAGGATGAACCCGCGCGCCTCGATCCCCACGACCGAGTCGACCTGCCCCGCGCCCACCCGACCCACCATCGCGTCCACCACGGCCGCGAAGGCGGCGCGATCCGCCAGCACCGGCGCGATGTCCTTGAACACCACGCCCGGCTCCGGGTAGTCGGCCACGTCCCGCACCAGCCCGCGCAACAGATCGGACAGCAGGCCCGCGGCAGCGTCGGGTCGGGGCTCAGCCACGTCGCCCGCCCGGCCGACGCCCGCCGGCGCCCGGGCGGCGAGGCTGGGCTCGTTGACCCCGCGCCCCGGCGGGCGTCGGCGGCACAGCACCCGGCGGTGAATCCGGGGTACCCGGTGGCCGGCCCGGGACCGCTGCGCCGATGGCTGCCGGGTTGCCCGCGAGGTCGGCGTCTGGGGTGAGCGGAGGTTCCGGGGAGCCTGCCGAGCCACGGTCGGTCCGGCGGGATGCCGCCCGCGTTCCACCGCCGGCCCGGCGGGTCGCCACCCGCCGGGACAAGGCGATCATCTCCGGTTCCCGCTCCCGCATCGACGCGAGCAGCGGGGTGGCGATGAACACCGAGGAGTAGGTACCGACGGCGATCCCGATGAACAGGGCCAGCGACAGGTCGGCCAGGGTCCCGCCACCCAGAAGGCCGAGCGAGACGACGAGGATCGACCCGACCGGCAACAGCGCGATGAACGAGGTGTTGATCGATCGGACCAGCGACTGGTTGACCGCGAGGTTCGCGGCCTCGCTGAAGGTCATCCGGCTGCCCCCGGTGATTCCTTTGGTGTTCTCCCGGACCTTGTCGAAGACCACGACCGTGTCGTAGAGCGAGTACCCCAGGATGGTCAGCACCCCGATCACCGTGGCCGGGGTCACCTCCAGCCGGCTCAGCGCGTACACCCCGACCGTGATCACCAGGTCGTGCAGCAGCGCGACCAGGGCCGCCGCGGCCATCTTCGGCTCGAAGGAGATCGCCAGGTACACCGAGACGAGCACCAGGAAGACGATCAGCCCGGTCAACGCCTTCCGACTGATGTCCGAGCCCCAGCTGGGGCCGATGTACTGGCTGCTGACCTGGTCGATCGGCACCCCGAACCGGGTGGCCAGGGCTTGGCGGACCGCGTCTGCCTTGATCGGGGTCAGCTGCTCGGTCTGCACCTGGAGGCTGGAGCGTCCGGCCAGCTGGACGATCGGCGAGGCCACTCCGGCGGACTCCACGGCCGACCGGGCGGCCGCCACGCTGGCGTTCGGGGAGGAGAGCTGGAACTGCGCACCGCCGCGGAACTCGATGCCCAGGTTCAGCCGGAACACGGCCAGCGACGCCAAGGAGATGATCACCAGCACGATCGACACGGCGTACCACCGCCGACGTCGACCGATGAAGTCGAAGGAGAGCTCGCCGACGTAGAGGCGGTGACCGAACTGTCCCAACCCAGGCATCTCAGGCTCCCTTCGCGGCGTCGGCAGCGCGTCGAGACGCGAGTGTGCCAGCCGGTCGGGCCCCAGGGCGTGCTCGGCCTCCCAGCCGGCCCATGTCCAGTCCGGACATGGGCCGTCCGCCCCCGTAGAACTGGGTGCGGGCCAGCAGGGTGACCATCGGCTTGGTGAACAGGAACACCACGAGCACGTCGATGAGAGTGGTCAGCCCCAGGGTGAACGCGAACCCGCGGACGCTGCCGATCGACAGGATGTACAGCACGATCGCGGCCAGGAAGGAGACGAAGTCCGCCGACAGGATGGTGCGACGGGCCCGGATCCAGCCGGCGTCCACCGCGACCCGCAGGCTCTTGCCGTCCCGCGCCTCGTCACGCAGGCGCTCGAAGAACACCACGAACGAGTCGGCGGTGATCCCGATGGACACGATCAGGCCGGCCACGCCGGCCAGCGACAGCCGGAAGCCGATCGTGGTGCCGAGCAGCACGACCATGCCCCAGGACAGCAGGCCCGCGATGGTCAGGCTGGCCACGCTGACCAGGCCGAGACCCCGGTAGTACAGCAGCGAGTACAGCACGACCAGGACGAGCCCGATCGCGCCGGCCACCAGCCCGGCACGCAGCTGGTCGGCACCGAGTGTCGGAGAGATCGTCTGCAGATCCTCCGCGGTGAAGGCCAACGGCAGCGCCCCGTACTTGAGCACGTTCGCCAGGTCCTGGGCCTGTGCCTGGGTGAAGGATCCGGTGATCTGCGCCTGCCCGCCGGTGATCGCCTGTTGGATCACCGGCGCCGAGACCACCAGGCCATCCAGGACGATGGCCAGCTGGTTGCTCGGCGGCGGGTTGTTGACCATCTGACCGGTGACCGTCGCGAACTTCGCCGAGCCAGCCGCGGTGAAGGTCAGCAGCACCTGCCAGCCGCCGACCCCGCCCTGGGGCAGGCCGGCACTGGCCGTCTTCACGTCCGTACCGAGCACCGACGCCGGGCCGAGCAGGTACTTGACCTGCCCCTTCTGGTCGCAGGTGACCAGCGGCTTGCTCGGGTCACCGAGCCCTCCGGCGCGCTTGTTGGCCTGGGCACAGGTGAAGCTGGCGAACTCGGCCGCCAGCGCCGGGGAGACCGAGCTGGCCGGCGAGGTCGTGGTCGGCGTGGGGGTCGTGGCCGGCGTCGAGGCCAGTGGGCTGGCGGTGGCCGATGGCGACGACGTGGCGGCCGGGGTCGGGGAAGAGGCCGCCGCCAGCGGCAGCGCGGCTGGCTGTACGACCAGTCTGGTGCTCGAGCTGCTCGGGGACCCGCCTGGCACCCGAAACGCCCCGGGGGAGACGGTTGGCGTGGGGGTCGCGGTCGTCGACTTCGGGGTGGGTGAGGTCGAGGGCGAGGTCGCCTTCGATGAGGGTGAGGTCGCCTTCGGCGAGGTGGGTGTGGTCGACGGGGCAGGGGTCGTGACCGCCGCCTCCTCCAGCACCGGGCGGAACCGCAGCTGGGCGGTCTGGCCGACCTGCTGGTAGAGGTCGCCGCTGCGCTTGCCGGGCACCGAGACCACGATCGTCTGGCTCGCACCCGTGCCCTGTGCCACCACCTGTGCCTCCGAGACCCCCAGTCCGTCGACCCGCTGGCGGATGATGGAGACCGCCTGGTCGATGGCCTGCTGGGTGATCTGGCCGGTGGCCCCCGGGGCGACCTTGGGTCGCAGCGTCAGGCTCGTCCCCCCCTCCAGGTCCAGCCCGAGCTTCGGCGTCCACGAGCCGTGCCGGAGCACCGCCTCGCCGGCGATGGACCCGTACACCACGATCAGCACCGCGAGCAGCCCCAGCAAGGCCCGGAGCGGACGCGAACGAGCACCGTTCGACACCACGAATGTCCTCGTCTCTTCCTACCACCGTCACCTGACCCGACCGGCACCTCGCGCCCATGGACCACGGCGTCGGCACGCTCCCGGGTCCACGAGCCTCAGGACGTCGGCGGATCGTCCTCGGTTCCCGCGCCGGATGACGACCCGGTGCCCCACGACGGGGCACCCCCGGCCAGCACCCGGGTGACCGCCGCTCGTGCCCACCGCTCGTGCACCCCCGGGGAGGTCTCCAGGACGACGACATCGCCGTCGATGGCGATGACCGTCGCGTACAGCCCGGCCGACGTCATGATCTCGCTGCCCTGGGCCAGCTCCGACTGCATCTGCTGGACACGACGCGCCTTCGTGCGCGCCGGCCGGATCAGCAGCAGGTAGAAGACGACGACCAGCAGGACGATCGGCAGGAGATTGACCAGTTCCTTCGAGCTCACGTCAGGAGAACCCCTCTGGTGCCAGGCGACCGGCCCGGGCCGGTGGCACCCGGCGACGTGCCGGGCAGACGACAGCAACCACGGCGTTCCGTGGCATGCGGCGAGTGTAGGCGAGCCCGGTGGAGATGCGGAAACGGCGCGGCCGCGACTACCCGCCCATGTCGGGCCCCGACGGTTCCACGGCATCCCGACCGGCGAGCTCGGGCTCGCCATCCACCACCACCAGGGTCTCGTCGAACAGGCTGCCGGCGAACGCGACCTGGCGAGGCACCCGCAGCCCCAGGTGCGCGAAGGCGGCCGCGGTGGCCACCCGACCACGCGGGGTGCGGGCCAGCAGCCCCAACCGGACCAGGAAAGGCTCAGCGACCTCACCGACCGTCTCCGGCTCCTCACCGACCGCCACCGCCAGGGTGGACAGCCCGACCGGCCCACCTCCGAACCTCGTGGTCAGGGCGTGCAGCACGCCACGGTCGAGCCGGTCCAGACCCAGGGCGTCCACCTCGTACACCTCCAGCGCGGCCTGCGCGGTCGGGCGGTCCACCACCCCGTCGCCACGCACCTCGGCGAAATCGCGGACCCGCCGCAGCAGGCGGTTGGCGATCCGCGGCGTGCCACGGGCACGCCGGGAGATCTCGTCTGCGCCGTCATCGGTCAGCGGCACGCCGAGCAGTCGGGCGGAGCGAGTGAGCACGGTCACCAGCTCGGGCGGGTCGTAGAAGTCCAGGTGAGCGGTGAAGCCGAAGCGGTCGCGCAGCGGACCCGGCAGCAACCCCGCCCGGGTCGTGGCCCCGACCAGCACGAACGGCGGCAGCTCCAGCGGGATGGCGGTGGCCCCGGGCCCCTTGCCAACGACCACGTCGACCCGGAAGTCCTCCATCGCGAGGTAGAGCATCTCCTCGGCGGGGCGGGCGATCCGGTGGATCTCGTCGAGGAAGAACACCTCGCCGTCGGACAACGAGCTGAGGATGGCTGCCAGGTCACCGGCGTGCTGGATGGCCGGCCCGCTGGTGATCCGGATCGGGGCCCCGAGCTCGGTGGCCACGATCATCGCCAGCGTGGTCTTGCCCAGGCCCGGAGGCCCCGACAGCAGCACATGGTCCGGGGTCCGCCCGCGCAACCGAGCGGCGTCGAGCACCAGGGCCAGCTGCTCGCGCACCCGTTGCTGGCCGACGAACTCGGCCAGGTTTCGCGGGCGCAGCGCGGACTCGATGGCGGCCTCGTCCACGCCCTGACCCGCAGGGTCGACGATCCGGGCCCCCAGAGGCGGGTGCTCGCCAGCGGACGGAGACGGCGGGGCGGTGCCGGTCATGCCCGCCTCAAGGTGCTCAGTGCGGCACGCAGCAGGCTGGCCACGTCCGGGCCGTCCGTCGGCTGGTCGTCACCGTCCGTACCGGCCGCTGGCGGCGCAGCCAGGGGGGTGACTGCCTCCACCGCCGCGGCCGCCTCCCGGTCGGACCACCCCAGGCTGGTCAACCCGGCGTGCACCTGGTCGCGCCACCCGGCCAGCGACGCCGACGACGCACCCGCTCCCGCGGACCGGGCGATGCCCGGATCGAGCCGGTCGGCGAGGTCCAGGACCATACGGCTGGCCAGCTTCCGACCGACCCCTGGGACCCGGACGAGGGCCGCGAGGTCGCCACCGGCGACCGCCCGGGCCAGCTCCTCGGGGGTGAGCACCCCCAGGACCGCCTGTGCCAGGCGTGGACCGACCCCGTTCGCCGACTGAAGCACCTCGAACGCAGCCCGTTCCCGCGCGGAAGCAAACCCGTACAGGGTCAGGGAATCCTCACGGACCACCAGGGAGGTGGCCAGCTGCACCGGCTCCCCCACCCGCAACCCCGCCAGGACCCGCGGGGTGCACAGCACCCGCAGCCCCACCCCGCCGACCAGCACCACCGCGGCCTCGGCGGAGATGGACGAGACCGCCCCAGCGACCGAGTCAATCATCGTCAGGGCCGATCATCGTCGCCCCGCCAGCAGCGCTCGGTCGATGCGCGCCTGCGCCGAGCCACGCCACACGTGGCAGATCGCCAGCGCCAACGCGTCGGCCGCGTCCGCTGGGCGGGGCTCCTCGACCAGCCGCAGGAGCCGGGTGACCATGGCAGTGACCTGAGCCTTGTCTGCGCGGCCGCTACCGGTCACCGCGGCCTTCACCTCGCTGGGTGTGTGCAGCGCCACCGGCACGTCGCGCCGGGCAGCGGCGAGCACGGCGACAGCACCCGCCTGGGCGGTACCCATGACGGTCCGTACGTTGTGCTGGCTGAAGACTCGCTCGACAGCCAGCGCATCTGGCTGGTACGTGTCCAGCCACGACCCAACCTCCTGCTCGACCGCCAGCAGTCGGCCACCCAGGTCCTGGTCCGCGGGAGTGCGCAGCACCGAGACCGCGACGAGCCGTAACGACGTCCCGACCCCACCGTCGACCACCCCCAGGCCGCAGCGGGTCAACCCCGGGTCGACACCGAGAACCCGCACCGCGACCTCCCTTGCTGACGCTG
>JAJYSQ010000062.1 GCA_021793495.1 Actinomycetes bacterium | reverse complement strand
TTGCGCAGGAAGACAGTAGGAGCCGGAGATCCACACTTCAACCATAAAATATTCACGGCAGAGTAATGACTCTCCGACGAAGAATCGTTACTGCACCACGGCGGCCAGGTATCAGTGCATCGCGCGGTATCGGCCGAACGGAGGATGTCTGGGCCCCGTCCCTGAACGTGTAGAGCCGACGCAGGGACGAACCCCGTGCCGGGGCAAGATGGCCGCATGACGACCACGTGGGGCCGCGTCCGGTTGACCCAGTACGCCCACGGCGGTGGGTGCGCCTGCAAGATCGCCCCGGGCGAGCTGGAGGAGATGGTGGCTGGGCTCGTCGGTGCGGTCCCGGCGAGCCCAGCACCCGGAGAGCTGCTGGTCGGGCTGGACGACGGCGACGACGCCGCGGTCGTCCGAGTGGTCGCCGGTCCGCCGGGCAGCCCAGCGGTGGTCGCGACCGTCGATTTCTTCACCCCGGTGGTCGACGATCCCTACGACTACGGGCGGATCGCGGCGACGAACGCGATGTCCGACCTCTACGCGGTGGGGGCCCAACCGCTGGTCGCCCTGAACCTGTTGGGGTGGCCGCGGGAGACGTTGCCGTTCGAGCTGGCCCGGGAGGTGCTCCGAGGCGGGCAGGAGGTGGCCGCTGCCGCCGGGTGCCACGTCGCCGGCGGGCACAGCATCGACTCGGTGGAGCCGCTGTACGGGATGGCGGTGACCGGGATCGCCGACCCCGACCGGCTGCTGCGCATCGACGCTGCCCGTGCCGGGGACCCGATCGTGCTGACCAAGCCGATCGGGGTGGGCGTGCTGAACAACCGGCACAAGGCCACCGGCGAGGTCTTTGCCGAGGCGGTCACGCTGATGACCTCCTCGAACCGGGAAGCCTCGCGGGCCGCGCTGACCGCGGGGATCACCGCCGCCACCGACGTCACCGGGTTCGGACTCCTAGGACATCTGTACAAGATGGCGCGAGCCAGCGGGGTGACCGCGGTGGTCGACACCCGGGCCGTGCCCGTGCTGGACGGTGCCCGCGAGTCGTTGCAGGCTGGCTATGTTCCCGGCGGCTCTCGGCGCAACCTTGCCTGGGTCACCGCGCGCACCGATACCGGTGGTGTCGGCGAGGTCGAGCAGCTGCTGCTGGCCGACGCGCAGACCTCGGGCGGACTGCTGCTGGCCGGGGAGATCACCGGGGCCCCGGTGATCGGACGCTTCGTGGCTCGGGGGACGTACGGTGGCGCGGTCCTGGTGCTGCGGTGAGCCTGCCGGACCACCGTCACCGTCGGACCACGCGGAGCAGGGTGTCGATGGCGGTCCGAGTCCCGTCGGGATCCGAGACCTGGCGGACGACCTGCTCGGCCCGGGGCAGCGTCACCTCGACCGCTGCCGCTTCGGCCCCGTGGCGGATCCACTCCTGCGCAGCCGTGAGGGTCCACAGGATGTGCGGGTCCTGAGGTCCGCCGACTCCGCGGGTCAGGTTGTCCCGGTCGTGGCCGACGGCGACCAGCACTCCTCCGGGAGCCAGCGCCCCGATCGCCCCGGCGAACAGGTGAGCCATGGACTCCGACGGCAGGTGCACGTAGGTGATCACCACCAGGTCGGCACTGGCCGAGGGCGGGGACCACGCGCTGAGGTCTTCCCGCTGCAGCGTCAGGTCGACGCCGACATGCTCGGCCAGGACCCTCGCCTTGTCCAACGCCACCGCAGAGAAGTCGACCCCGGTGACCCGCCAGCCACGGGTGGCCAGCCAGATCGCGTTGCGACCCTCGCCGCAGGCGAGGTCCAAGGCGCTACCAGGGTTGAGGTCCTCGGTCTGCTCGACGATGAACAGGTTCGGCTCGGCACTCCACACGAGCTCGCGCTCGGCGTACCGCGCGTCCCACTCCGCTGCGTGCACCCACCCACCCTAGGCCAGCGTCGAACCGGACACGGTGGGCCCCGGCGTGGGCAGCCCGCAGGTTGCTCTGCGCCCGGTGGGAGGCGATGCTGCGGGCATGGGCAGGCGACGATGAGCGGATCGGATCGTGACGAGCCGGGGCCCACCGCGGGAGAGCTGGCCGGGATGAGCCACGGTGCCCACGCCTGGGTCGGCCCGCGCGGCCGGCTGCAGATCGAGCGCCGAGCGATCGATGGGGCCGAGCAGTGGGTGGTGCTGGACCCGGAGGGCGTGGTCGAGATGGCCTCCCGCCTGGATGGGCTGTCCCCGGGCTGCCAGCGGCTCGCCGAGGAGCTCGGGCTGAACGACCCACCAGCCCCCGGTTACTAGCGGGCGTCGACGCCCGGGGTCAGGAGGCGAGCCGAGATGGGCAGGATCACCGTTCGCCGCCGTGTCGTGCGCATCACGGCCGGTGGGCGCGTCGAGCGGCCGGACAGTCTCGCCGTCGAGGAGCCTCTGGAGATCCGGGTCGACGGCCAGCAGCTGACCGTCACGATGCGCACCCCCGGGGAGGACATCGACCTTGCGCTGGGGCTGCTGGTCTCGGAAGGCTTGATCCGCGAAGCCCACGAGGTTCAGCGGGCCTCGTACTGTCCGGGTGGCGAGGAGGTGCTGGAGGTCCGGCTGGCCCCCGGGGTCCGCCCCCCGGTCCTCTCCCGGTCGATGCTCACCTCCAGTGCCTGCGGGGTGTGTGGGGTGGCGAGCATCGACCAGGTGCGTCGCTCCGCTCCCTTCGACCTCTCTGCGGACCGCATCGAGCTGTCGGTGGCGGTGCTGTGCGGGTTGCCCGGGCTCCTGTCGGCTGGCCAGCGGGTGTTTGCGGCGACCGGGGGGCTGCACGCTGCCGGTCTGTTCACCTCGGACGGTCAGACGCTCGTCGTCCGGGAGGATGTGGGTCGGCACAACGCGGTGGACAAGGTTGTCGGATGGGCGTTGCGCGAGGGCCGGCTCCCGGGTCGTGGGCTGGTCCTGCAGGTGAGCGGGCGCGCCTCGTTCGAGCTGACGCAGAAGGCGTGGATGGCCGGGATCCCCGTGCTGGCTGCGGTGTCGGCTCCGTCGAGCCTTGCCGTGGACCTGGCGGTCGACGCCGGGATGACCCTGGTCGGGTTCTCCCGGGGGCGGTCGATGAACGTGTACTCGGCCAGCTGGCGCGTGGCCGAGACACCCCGGGCGCGCGTGGCTGCCGCACCCCGTGCGGTCGACGCACCGCGCGTGCCCGACGAGGCGGCGGCCCCCTCAGCGGCTGTCCCGGACCTGGCCCAGCCTCGGGCGTGACCGCCGGGTCGTCTGCCGGGCGCGGGGCTCGACAGACTCGACCGCGCGAAGTCCGATCAGGAAGACCAGCAGCGACACTGCGCTGAAGAAGTAGGCGCCGCGGCTGGCCTGGGCGGTGGCGGACCCGGCGGCCAGCACCGTGACTCCCCAGACCAGGCCGAGCACCGGGTACCAGCGAGGGTCGGCTCGCCGGGCCAGGACGGGCACCACCCTGCGGTGCAGCGGGCCGGGCAGGAGCACCCCTGCCCAGTACGCCACGAGCCCGGCGCCCAGGACGAGAACCACCCAGCCGAGCATGCCGAGGAACGCCTGTCCGGGCACGGCCGCGCCGCCCTTCCTGTCGAGAAGCCACCGGGTCGTCCAGCAGCTGCCGGGGGCCGCCGAAGTCCGAGGCGGTCCCCGGGGACCAGTGTGCGCGCCGAACCGGCCCGTGCACGATCCCAACCAGCACGATGTGCGACCCTGGCAGGCGTGGTGGCAGCGACCGGCCCAACCGGGCCCCGAGCGTGGCGGCAAGCCGAGCAGCTGGTCCGACGAGGCCCGCTGCTGGTCGCCGGTGCGCTGCTGCTCGCCTCGTGTGCCAGCGTCGGGGCCTCGCCGGCCACGCCCGGACGGGCGAGCACCGCGGCGAGCACCGCGTCGGCCCACCCCTCCACGAGTGCGTCCGTCACGAGCACCCCGGGGTCGACCGGATCGTCGGACCCCACGGGGTCCGCACTCGCAGCCTGGTCGTCCCCGGCGGGGGCCTCCCCCTTCGCCTTCTACGACCCCGCCCCGGTGCCCACCGGCTCCGTGCACGGCACGTTGCTGCGCTACCAGCGGGTGGGTCCGGTCCCCGGCGCGCACGCCGGGGCGACGCTGTGGCGAATCCTCTACCTGACGCGTACCGCGACGGGGTCGGGCGTGGTCGGCTCCGGGTACGTGGCGGTACCGGGCCTCCCGGCCCCGGCGGGCGGCTACCCGGTGATCGCGTGGGCCCACGGCAGCACCGGGATCGCCCGGGCCTGCGCGCCCTCCCTGTTCGCCACGTCGCTGCCGGGAGGGCTGCACCACCTGGTGCTCGCCCCCTACCTGGCCACCCTGGTCGACCAGGGGTACCTGGTCACCGCCGCGGACTACCCGGGGCTGGGCACCCGGGGGACGCTGGGGTACTACGCGGGGGCCGGCGAAGGGTACGCGGTGCTCGACGCGATCCGGGCGGCGCAGGGGTTGGCCAGCTGGCACGCATCCGGCACCGTGGTGATCGTCGGGCACTCACAAGGTGGGCACGCCGCGCTGTTCGCCGGGCAGCTCGCCGCCAGCTACACCCCCGAGCAGCGGATCGTCGGGGTGGTCGCGGCGGCCCCGGTGACCTGGATGACCGGGACCGCCCCAGCCGCCGCCGCAACCTCTGAGCCGGTGAATGCCGACGTGCTGCTCACCGTGGTGTCCTGGTCGCGGACGTACCCCGGCTTGCCGTTGGACCAGCTGTTGACGCCGTCGGCCATGGCCGGGATCGGCCAGCTGACCACGATGTGCGACACGGCGGTGACCGATGCCTACGCCCGCACCCCGTCGGCCGCGGTCTTCCTGCCGGGGGCGGCGACCAATCCGGTGCTGGTCGCGCTGGGCCGGGCGAACACCCCGGGTGCCGTGCCGACGCCGGCGCCGATCCTGATCGTCCAGGGCAGCGCCGATGACGAGGTGGACATCTCGGGTACCACGTCGTTCGTGACGCACGTCTGCGCCACCCAGCCCAACCGGTTGACGTACACCGTGTACCCCGGGGCCACGCACAACGGCGTGCTCACGGCGGCCCGCACCGAGATCCTCGGCTGGATCGCGGCCCGGTTTGCCGGGCTGCCTGCGCCCACCGGCTGCGGATGAGCGCAAGGGGCGTCGGTAGGTCACCGGTCGCCTTCAGCCAGCACTCAGATGCGTCTGCGCAGACTGCGCCCGTGTGGTCGCGGGTGTGGAGTCTGCTGGTACGCCACCGCTGGTGGGCGCTGACCCTGTGGGCGGGCGTCTGCCTGGCGCTGGAGGCCCACGGCTGGTCGTGGAAGCTCTTCTACGACGGTACCCGGCTGTTCCTCGGTGGTCATCCGAGCCATCTGCCGGGGCCGGGCGGGCTGCACATCTACGCCAGCGAGCCCGTGCTGCAGACCGGGCCGCTGACGTTCCTGGCGGCGGCCCCGCTGGTCCCCCTGGGGCTGGTGACGAGCTTCCGGGTCGCGGCCGTGGGCATGACCGTCCTGGGGCTGGGCGTCTTGCGCCTGCTGCAGGGGTGGGCGCTCGAGCTGGCCAGCGGGCAGCCGGCGCGGGCCCGGATCCAGACCGCCACCCTCGTCCTCGGCCTGGTGTTCGTGCCGGCCTGGGTCAACCTGGCCGCTTGGTACGGCCACCTGGACGACGCGTTGGCCCTTGCCTTCTCGGTGCTCGCGGTGCGGGCACTGACCGCCCGCCGACCGGTGCTGCTCGGGCTGCTGCTCGGGCTGGCAGTGGTCGCCAAGCCGGTCGCCATCGCGTTCCTCCCGCTGGTGCTCGTCCTTCCCCGTCGCCAGTGGTGGCGCTCGATGGGTGCCGGAGCCGCGGTCGTCGGGCTGGCGGCCGCACCGTTCTTGCTGGCCGCCCCGCAGACGCTGTCGGCCGCTGGCGGGTTCCGTATCCCGGTCGAGGCCGGCTCGGTGCTGCGGCTGCTCGGCGTGACGGCGGCAGCCACCCCGCCCTGGGACCGACCGGTCCAGCTGCTTCTCGCACTGGCCCTGGGCCTGGCCGCGGTCCGTCGTGGCCGGTGGCCGGCGGTGCTGCTGCTGGCGGTCGACGCGCGGATCCTGCTCGACCCGAGCGTGAACACCTACTACGCGGCGTGGCTGTTGGTCGGCACCGTCACGTGGGACCTGTGGCGTGCCGGCGGGTCGGGTGCCCGCACCGGGTTGCGTGCACCGTTGAGCCTTCTGGGCTTCCTCATGCTGTTCGTCCCCGCTCTGGGCCCGGTCGCATCCGTGGTCGGGGTGACCGGGCAGGCCTGGTTGCGCGCCGGGTTCGTGATCGGCTCGGCCGTGGCCGTGCTGGTCGGCCCGGGACGCTCGGACTCCCGTGCGGTCGGGTCCGACGCGCCGGTGCCTGGCGGACGAGACCGGCCCGCGGCAGCGCAGCCGGTGCCGGTGGTGCCGGCGGTGCCGACGGACGCAACGAGGGTGCCGACGGACGCAACGAGGGCCCTTCGGCCCTGGCAGACGCCGCCAGCTCCGGGCATACTCCCTCGGTGAACCTGCGCCGGGCCCGGGTCGAGGCGGCTCTGCTGGTCGTGGCGTTGGCCGGTCTGATCGTTGGTTCCGCCGGTGCCCTGAGCCACCACCCGGGGGTGGCCCGCTGGGCGTGGTCGACGGTCACCGTGGTCGCGATCGGCCCAGCGCTGGGCTGGATCTGGGCGGCGTTGCGCGAGCACCGGCTCGGTGCCGACGTGGTGGCGGTGCTCGCGCTGGTGGGGACCCTGGCGGTGGGGGAGCCGCTGGCCGGGGCGGTGATCGCGGTGATGCTCGCCTCGGGCCGGTTGCTGGAGGCGTACGCCGAGGCCCGGGCGGGGCGGGAGCTGTCGGCCCTGCTGGACCGCGTACCAGCCACCGCGACCCGACGCGAGGGGACCCTGCTCGTCGAGGTACCCGTCGACCAGCTCCACCCGGGCGACCTCCTGCTGGTCCGCCCGGGCGAGGTGATCCCCGTCGACGGGCGGGTGTCCGACCAGGACGCGGTGGTGGACGAGTCCGCGCTGACCGGCGAGGCCCTCCCGGTGGAGCGCGCCGTCGACGACCCGGTCAGGGCCGGTACGGTCAACGCCGGGGACGCCTTCTCGATCCGGGCCGCCAGCACCGCCGCCGACAGCAGCTACGCGCAGGTGGTCGCGCTGGTCCGTCAGGCCCGGGCCGGCGTGGCCCCGACGACGAGGCTGGCCGACCGGTATGCCGGGGTGCTGCTGGTGGCTGCCCTCGGGTTGGCGGGGTTGGCCTGGGCAGTCAGCGGCGAGCTGGTCCGGGCGGTCGCGGTGCTGGTGGTCGCCACACCCTGCCCGCTGATCCTCGCGGTACCCGTCGCGATCGTCTCGGGCATGTCCCGGACCTCCCGCATCGGGGTCCTGGTCAAGGACGGCACCGCCCTGGAACGGCTGGCTGCTCCGGGGACTCTCTTGTTCGACAAGACCGGGACGTTGACGACGGGACACCCCACGTTGACCCGGGTGGACCCGGCTCCGGGCCTCGACGAGGCGCAGGTCCTACGGCTGGCGGCCAGCCTGGACCAGTTCTCCCCGCACGTCCTGGCCTCCGCCGTGGTGCGGGGCGCCCGAGAGCGCGGACTGCCCCTCGCCGAACCCGCCTCGGTGGTCGAGACGCCCGGGCAGGGGGTGCGTGGCACGGTAGACGGTCACCAGGTGG
>JAJYSQ010000061.1 GCA_021793495.1 Actinomycetes bacterium | reverse complement strand
CCCGGCCGTGTACGTGTCGGTCTCCGCCTTCCACCAGGGACCCGCCGGGGGCGGGCCGGTGATCGCCATCGTCGACCACGGGCACTGACGACGACGCCCCGGCCCATCGCGCCGGTGCGATGGGCCGGGGCGTCGTCAGGTCGCGGTAGGTTGCCGCGGTGACCGAGAACGCCCCCGCGCCGTACGACCCGCGTACGGACACCGGGACGGTGGATCCGCGGTTGGCCGAGGCGCTGGCCCGGTTCGCCACGGACCCGACGTGGTATGCCGAGGTCATCCACCTGCTGGCATCGGGCCGGTTGCTGGTTCCCGTCGTGCCCCGCGCGCCGGAACGGCCGGCCGGTTCGGAGGAGTCGGTCGGCCCGGCAGGTGGCCACCGGGCCGAGCTCGCGGTGGCGCTGCTGGAGGGTGCGGACGGTCGTCGTGCGCTGCCGGGATTTACCGACGTGGCGGCGATGGCTGCCTGGGATCCTGCTGCACGACCGGTCCCCGTCCTCGTGCCCGAGCTGGCCGAGGCCGTCGATCATCAGGGCGCCGAGGTGCTGGTCGTCGACGTGGAGGGCCCGGTCACCCTCGTCGTGCCGCCCGCGGTGCTCACCGCCCTCGCCGACGGGGACCCGCTGGTGCCGCTGTACCGGCACGGGGAGCTCATCGACCGTCTCGCCACCGTGCTGCGCCCGGTCGCCCCGGTGGTGTCGGCCTTCCTGGTCAGGTCGGTCGGCGCCGACGCGCGCCTCGTCCTGGTCCTCGACGTCGATGCCCCCGACGAGGGTGAGCTGGGCGCCCCGACCCGGGCGGACCGGGTCCGAGAGCTGGCTGGCGAGCTGTCCGAGGCCGTGCGGGCCGATCCTCAGGTACGTGCCCTGGTGCGCCTGGGGCTGGAGATCGCCTTCCACGACCACGATCCGGCAGTGGCGACCGACGCCCATGTGGTGGTCGCACCTCGTCATCGGTGCTGATCCGGGCGCGTTCCGATCGGAAGTTGTCCGGATTCAACCTAGTCATTGACTCATTCCAGAAACGGACTAGTGTCGAGGTGTGTCCCCACCCGCCGGCCCGCAGCTCCCCGAGGCGCTAGCCGCCTCTGACGCGGTCGCCAGGCTGCGCGGCTCCGGGCTCCGGGTGACCGCGGGCCGGGTGGCTGTCCTACGGATCCTGACCCAGGCGCCCCACAGCGATGCTGATTCGATCATTCGTGGGGTGCGGACCCACCACGGCACGGTGTCGACCCAGGCGGTCTACGACGTGCTGCGGGTGCTGGGTCAGGCGGGTCTGGTGCGCCGCATCCAGCCCGCAGGCGGCCCGGCACGCTTCGAGCTGCGGGTCGGGGACAACCATCACCACGTGGTCTGTCGTGAGTGCGGCAGCACGACGGACGTCGACTGCGCCGTGGGTCAGGCGCCGTGCCTCGATCCTTCGGACGACCATGGCTACCGGGTCGACGAGGCGGAGGTGACCTACTGGGGTGTGTGCCCGGCCTGCCAGGAGGCAGTCGAGCGGCGGCGGTCGGCGGGCGACCGCTCACCCGATCTCGAGGGCTCGCTCGACCCGGACGGCTCTCCCTACCCAGGTGCGGCCCGATAGGGCCCGATACCGAAAGGACTCTTGCCATGGCAGGCCAGAACCCCCCGACCACCACGACCGACGCGGGCATCCCCGCGCCCAGCGACGAGTACTCGCTGTCCGTCGGCCCCGACGGACCGCTGCTGCTGCAGGACCACTACCTGATCCAGAAGATGGCTCAGTTCAACCGGGAGCGCGTCCCCGAGCGCGTGGTGCACGCCAAGGGCGGCGGTGCCCATGGCTACTTCGAGCTCACCGAGGACATGAGTGCCTATACCCGGGCCGATCTGTTCAACGGGGTAGGCAAGCGGACCGAGCTTCTCGTCCGGTTCTCCACGGTGGCCGGCGAGCTGGGGTACCCGGACACGGTCCGTGACCCTCGAGGATTCTCCGTCAAGTTCTACACGAACGAGGGGAACTACGACCTGGTCGGCAACAACACGCCCGTGTTCTTCATCCGCGATCCGCAGAAGTTTCAGGACTTCATCCACTCGCAGAAGCGGCTTCCGGACACCCACCTCCGCGACAACACGATGCAGTGGGACTTCTGGACCCTGTCCCCGGAGTCAGCCCACCAGGTGGCCATCCTCTTCTCCGACCGCGGCATCCCGCGCACCTGGCGGAACATGAACGGCTACGGCAGCCATACTTTCATGTGGATCAATGCTGGCGGTGAGAAGTTCTGGGTGAAGTACCACTTCACGACCGAGCAGGGTGCCGTGAGCTTCACCGACGCCGAGGCGAAGGCCATGACCGCCGAGGACCCGGACTTTCACCTCCGAGACCTCCACTCGGCCATCGCCAGGGGCGAGCACCCGAGCTGGCGGCTCCAGATGCAGGTCATGCCTTTCGAGGCGGCGGCGGACTATCGGTTCAACCCCTTTGACCTGACCAAGGTCTGGCCGCACTCGGACTACCCGCTGATCACGATCGGGCGGATGGTTCTCGACCGCAACCCGGAGAACTACTTCGCGGAGGTCGAGCAGGCCGCTTTCGAGCCAGCGAACATGGTACCGGGGATTGCCCCGAGCCCGGACAAGATGCTGCTCGGGCGACTGTTCTCCTACCCGGACGCCCATCGCCACCGCATCGGCACGAACTACCTGCAGCTGCCGGTCAACCAGCCGAAGGTACCGGTGCACAGCTACAACAAGGATGGGGCGATGCGCTATCGGCATGCTGGTGCCCAACCCGTGTATGCGCCGAACTCCTTCGGCGGGCCGGCGGCCGACCCCGTCCGGTACGCGGAGCCGGCGGCCTGGGACGTCTCAGGGGAGATCGTGCGCAGCGCGTACACCAGGCACCGTGAGGACGATGACTTCACCCAGCCGGGGACCCTGTGGCGCAACGTGCTCTCCGAGACGGACCGTGAGCACATGGTGACCAACGTGGTCAACCACGTGTCCATGGTCACCGCCCCCGATGTGCGCCGGCGGGCCGTGGAGTACTGGCGGGCGGTGGACCCGGGCCTCGGGGCGCTGGTCGCCAAGATGCTGGGCTGAGCTCTCTTCCCCGCTCGCGTCCCTCTGCACCCCCGGTGTCGGCGACGACCCAGTCGTCGCCGACACCGGGGGTGCTTGCGCTGCCGGTGCGTGCCCCTGGTGCCGCCGTGACGCGGCCGCTGGTGTTCCTGCTACCCTGGCCCAGCGGCAAGCCTCGTGCTGACGGGGCTGCCGTACGGCCCACCTGCCGACAACGACGCATGCGGATCGGACGTCCTGGCTCGCACCAGGGCGTTCCCGTGATGTGATGCTGACGGTGGGTGCACAAGTGGAGGTCACCTCCCACCCGCTCGGCCTCGCCGTGTCGGGTCCGGTCTCACCCCGGCCCTGCCGGGGTGACGTGCGCCGCATGCGCTCGTACCGGGGTGTCCTTCTCCGATGGGTGGCGCGGAGGGTCCGTGCCCGCCTGGTCGTCCCGCGGAGCACGTCCTGGAGGAGACCCCATCAGCGTCGAACCACGAATCAACGACCGGATCCGCGTGCCGGAGGTCCGGCTCGTCGGGCCCAGCGGCGAGCAGGTCGGCATCGTCTCGATCGCCGAAGCGTTGCGGCTCGCCCAAGAGGCGGAGCTCGACCTGGTCGAGGTAGCCCCGGAGGCGCGGCCCCCGGTCTGCAAGGTGATGGACTTCGGCAAGTTCAAGTACGAGTCAGCCATGAAGGCGCGCGAGACCCGTCGGAACCAGACGAACACCGTCATCAAGGAGATGAAGCTCCGTCCCAAGATCGACCCGCACGACTACTCGACGAAGAAGGGGCACGTCGAGCGGTTCCTCAAGGACGGCGACAAGGTCAAGATCACGATCATGTTCCGTGGTCGTGAGCAGTCTCGGCCGGAGCTCGGATTTCGACTGTTGCAGCGGCTGGCGGGAGACGTGGCCGACCTGGGGTTCGTCGAGTCTGCTCCGCGCCAGGACGGCCGCAACATGATCATGGTGCTGGGTCCGACCAAGCGGAAGTCCGAGGCTCGGGCGGAACGGGCCGCCGCCCGTACCGTGGAGGACCATGCTGACGACGTCGAGTCCGCGGCGGGCGCCGCCACGGACGAGCCGGTCGGGACCCCGCCGGTGAACTAGCCCGCCGGGCACGCAGCCGGGTCCCGACGGCCTTGCGCCGACAGCCCGGCACGTATCGTTGCCGCGCCGGCAACGATCCGCACCGATCCGAAGGAGAACCCGCCAGCGATGCCGAAGATGAAGACGCACAGTGGGGCCAAGAAGCGCCTGCGCATCACCGGTTCCGGCAAAGTCATGCACGAGCGGACCAACCGCCGGCACCTGCTGGAGGGTAAGTCCTCGCGGCGTACCCGCCGGCTGTCGGTCGACGTGGTGACCTCCCCGGCTGACGTGCGTACCGCCCGGGCGCTGCTCGGTCGCTGACCGCCGCAGGGGCTCGCGCCCCGTCCCGGCCACCCATCCCCGCGGTCCCGACGTGGGATCCGTCCCACCCGGTCGCCGGCCTCGAGCAGGCGACCCAAGGCAAGGAGTTCGCGCACCATGGCACGCGTCAAGCGTTCGGTCAACGCGCACAAGAAGCGGCGTGACGTCCTCGAGCGAGCCAGCGGATACCGTGGCCAGCGCTCCCGGCTCTACCGCAAGGCCAAGGAGCAGGTCACCCACTCGCTGGTCTACGCCTACCGCGACCGCAAGGCACGTAAGGGTGACTTCCGGACCCTGTGGATCCAACGGATCAATGCCGCGGCTCGGGCCCACGGGATGACCTACAACCGTTTCATCCAGGGTCTCAAGGCCGCTGGTGTGGAGGTCGACCGCCGCATGCTCGCGGAGATGGCCGTCAACGACCAGCAGTCGTTCGCCACCCTCGTGCAGGTCGCGCGCGCGGCCCTGCCGAGCACCGAGGCGGCTGCCTGACCGCCCGGTCGGGACCACCGTCACCGACCGGTGCGGCGCGGCGGGTGGCGGCCGCTCGTCGGCTGGCCAAGCGAGCCTTTCGCGAGCAGCAACGACTCTTTCTCGCCGAGGGCCCGCCCTCGGTCCGAGAGGCGTTGGCGCGACGGGGCAGCGTGGTGGAGGTGTTCGCCAGCACGGACGCGGGCCGCCGCCACCCCGACCTGGTGCAGGCGTGCGCCGCGGCTGGGGTGCCGTGGACCCTGGTCGGGGCGTCGGAGATCGCTGGGCTCTGCCAGACGGTGACACCGCAAGGGGTGGTTGCCGTGGTCCGCATGCTCGAGGTTGACGTCGCGGAGCTGGTGGCCCGCCGTCCCGAGCTGGTGGCGGTGCTGGTCCAGGTTCGCGACCCCGGCAACGCCGGGACCGTCATGCGCACCGCGGACGCAGCCGGGGCCGGAGGCGTGGTGCTCACCGGCGCCTCGGTGGACCCCTACAACGGCAAGTGCGTCCGAGCCACCGCGGGCAGCCTGTTCCACCTGCCGGTGGTCCTGGGCGCGAGTCCGGAGCAGGCCGCTGTGGCGCTGCGGGCGGCCGGCCTGCGCGTGCTGGCCGCCGATGCCCGTGGGGACCGGGACATCGACGAGCTGACGCAGGACGCCACCCTGGCTGGTCCGACGGCGTGGCTGTTCGGCAACGAGGCCTGGGGCCTGCCCGGAGACGTTGTCGCCCTCGCCGACGAGGTCGTCCGGATCCCGATCTACGGTCAGGCGGAGAGCCTGAACCTGGCCAGCGCGGCCGCGGTGGCGCTGTACGCGTCGGCCCGTGCCCAACGGGCACCGTCCCCGGTCCGCCCGTGAGCCATCCGACCGGTAGCCCGTCAGGAGCGGACCCGGTGGGGCTGGACGAGCTGCCCGACGGGATCGTCGTGGCCGACCGGGACGGTCGGGTCGCCCGGTTCAGCCAAGCGGCTGCGCGGATCACCGGGATGACCGCCGACCAGGTCGTCGGCCGGGTTCTGGCCGAGGCGCTGCCCTTCGTCGACCTGCAGGGCCGCTCCTGGTGGGCATGCGCGGACCCGTACCACGGGTTGCTCACCCGGTCCGGGCACCGGGAACGCACGCTGCTGCTGCCAGGTCCTCCCGGGGGTCAGCCGAGGGAGACGCTGGTGACCGCGCGGTACGTACGGTCAGGTCCGGACCGCGAGGTGGCGTGGGTCGTGCTGGCGCTGCGGGACACCCAGGCCCGGGCGCGCGAGGAGATCAGTCGGGCCGAGCTGGTCTCGACCGTGGCGCACGAGCTGCGTTCCCCGCTGACCAGCGTGAAGGGGTTCACCGCCACGCTGCTGGCCAAGTGGGACAAGTTCTCCGACGCCCAGAAGCTGCTCATGCTCTCGACGGTGGAGTCCGATGCCGATCGGGTGACCCGGCTGATCACCGAGCTGCTGGACATCGCCCGGATCGATTCCCACCGGCTGGAGCTGCATCGCCAACCCGTCGACCTGCCCGTCATGGTGCGTCGGCACGTCGAGGGGTTGGTGGCTTCCGGCTACCCGGCCGAACGGTTCATCGTGGAGGTCGACGATCCGGGTGCGCAGCTGTGGCTGGACTCGGACAAGATCGACCAGGTGCTGTCCAACCTGCTGGACAACGCCCTGCGCCACGGGGCCGGGACGGTCACCATCCGGGTCGAGCCCGACCTCGAGGGGGTGGCGGTGAGCGTCACCGACCAGGGGGACGGGATCGCCGCGGACGTGGCCGGTCGGGTGTTCACCAAGTTCTGGCGCTCAGGGCGCCGTGCCGGTACCGGGTTGGGGCTCTACATCGTCCGCGGCCTGGTCGAAGCGCACGGTGGTCGGATCAGCCTCAGCCGACCACCGTCCGGCGGTGCGTGCCTTCGGTTCGTGGTGCCGGACGGCATCCCCGAGGTGCTTCGGCCTCGTCACGAGTGAGCACACCCGTCCGGCAGCCCTTCGGGCACGCCCAGATCGGTGTTGGCGCCGTCCTAGACTCCCCCTCGGGGACGCCGAGGCGCTCCCTGCGTCCATGACCAGCCACGCACCACCACTACGGTGCCCGTCCATCGGGTGGAGATCCCCTGCCATGAGTGCCGCCAGCTCCGGATACGACCCGGTCGGGGTCGAGGCTCTGGACCCCGCGAACCTGGAGCGCGACGTCCAGGAAGCGCTCGCGTCGGTCACCGCCGCCACCGATCTCGCTGGCCTGGCCGACGCCCGTCGCCGCCACCTCGGTGACCGCTCGCCACTGGCCTTGGCCAACCGCGAGATCGGGGCGCTGCCCCCGGCGGCGAGGGCCGAGGCGGGCCAGCGGGTCGGCGCGGCGCGTTCCCGGATTCGCGCGGTGCTCGAGTCGCGAGGCGCGCAGCTGGAGGTCGAGGCCGCCGAGCACATCCTGGTCACCGAGGTGGTTGACGTGACGCTGCCGTGGCAGCGCCGGCGCCCCGGGGCCCGCCACCCGTTGACCACGTTGGCCGAGCGGATCGGCGACATCTTCGTGGCGATGGGGTTCGAGGTGGCCGACGGTCCGGAGGTTGAGGCAGAGTGGCTGAACTTCGATGCGTTGAACATAGGGGCTGACCATCCGGCCCGGTCGATGCAGGACACGTTCTTCATCGACCCCCTGGAGTCCGGTCTGGTACTGCGTACCCATACCTCACCGGTCCAGGCCCGCACCCTGCTGTCTCGTC
>JAJYSQ010000060.1 GCA_021793495.1 Actinomycetes bacterium | reverse complement strand
CACCCCGACCGGCTCGCGGCGGACCATCGAGGTCATCCCGGGCATGTACTCCCCGGCGGAGCGTCCCTCGAGGATGCGCGCCGCCCCGGCGAAGAACCGGATCTGGTCGACCATCGGCGGGATCTCTTCCGACGCGGTCAGGGCCACCGGCTTGCCGGTGTTCTCCGCCTCGGCCTTCACGAACTCCTCGGACCGCGCCTCGATCGCGTCGGCGATGCGCAGGAGCGCCAGCTGACGCGTCGAGGGCGTGGTGTCCCGCCACGACTCGAACGCCTCGTCCGCCACGCGCATCGCACGATCCACGTCGCCGGGGTCGGAAACCGGGGCGGTGGCGAACACCTCGCCGGTGCTCGGGTCGACAAGCTCGCAGGTCCGGCCGCTGGCCGCGGAGACGTACGCCCCACCCACGAAGTTGCGCAGCACTCGGGTCTGGTTCATCGGATCTCCCTCGGGCATGCGGTGGCACACGGGCGCCGACAGCCGTCGGCTGCGCGCCAGGCTAGTCCAGGGATGCCACCGGATCGAGGGTATTCAGGTAAAAATCTGTAGGAATCCAGCGCACGAGTACAATTCCACAACGGAATCGCTTGCCAACATGCGACGCGAAGGAGCAGCATGGGGCACGTGACCCCTCATGACCGCCCGGCCGGTGCCGCCCTCGACGCGGTCAGCAAGGCGATCATCGAGCAGCTGCAGGAGGACGGTCGGCGCCCCTATGCGACGATCGGGCGGGCCATCGGCCTGTCCGAGGCCGCCGTCCGCCAACGGGTCACCCGCCTGGTCGACAACGGGGTGATCCAGATCGTCGCGGTGACCGATCCGACCCAGGTCGGCTTCGCTCGGCAGGCGATGATCGGCATCCGCGTCGACGGGGAGATCGAGCCGGTGGCCGAGAAGCTGGCCGCCATGCCGGAGGTCGACTACGTGGTGATCACCGCAGGAACCTTCGACCTGCTCGTCGAGGTGGTCTGCGAGGACGACGACCACCTGCTGGAGCTGCTGTCCACCCGCATCCGCGCCGTCCCCTCCGTGCGCAGCACGGAGAGCTTCGTCTACCTGAAGCTGCACAAGCAGCTCTACAACTGGGGAACCCGATGACCACCAGCCCACAGCACGTGTCCGAATCGCAGCCCGACGCCCTGGCCGAGCGAGCACGCGACCACCTGTGGATGCACTTCACCCGGCACTCGGTGTTCGAGGACGGCGGTGAGGTCCCGGTGATCGTGCGTGGGGACGGTGTCTACATCTGGGACGACCATGGGCGACGCTACCTGGACGGGCTGGCGGGGCTGTTCGTGGTCCAGGCCGGTCATGGACGAGCCGAGCTCGCCGAGGCCGCCGCCAAACAGGCCGGGGAGCTGGCGTTCTTCCCGCTGTGGTCCTACGCGCACCCGAAGGCGATCGAGCTGGCCGAGCGGTTGTCCGGGTACGCCCCCGGGGACCTCAACCGGGTGTTCTTCACCACCGGCGGCGGAGAGGCGGTGGAGTCCGCGTGGAAGGTGGCCAAGCAGTACTTCAAGCTCACCGGCCGGGGGATGAAGCACAAGGTGATCAGCCGCGCGGTGGCCTACCACGGCACCCCGCACGGGGCGTTGTCGATCACCGGGATCCCCGAGGCGAAGATGTACTTCGAGCCGCTGGTGCCCGGGGCGATCAAGGTGCCCAACACCAATCTGTACCGGGCCCCCGAGCACGGGGATGACCCCGTGGCCTTCGGCCGGTGGGCCGCGGACCAGATCGAGGCCGCGATCCTGATGGAGGGACCCGACACGGTGGCCGCGGTCTTCATCGAGCCGGTGCAGAACTCCGGTGGGTGCTTCCCACCCCCGCCCGGCTACCTGCAGCGGGTCCGGGAGATCTGCGACACGTACGAGGTGCTGCTGGTCGCGGACGAGACGATCACCGGCTTCGGCCGGATCGGCGAGATGTTCGCGATGTCGCGCTACCAGGTGACCCCGGACATCATCACCTGCGCGAAGGGCATGACCTCGGGGTACTCCCCCATCGGCGCGATGATCGTCAGCGACCGGATCTTCGAGCCGTTCCGGCACGGCACCACGTACTTCGCGCACGGCTTCACCTTCGGTGGACACCCGGTCTCCGCGGCCGTGGCCCTGGCCAACCTGGACATCTTCGAACGTGAAGGTCTCAACCGGCACGTCCGGGAGAACGAGGCGGCTTTCCGGGCCACGCTGAGCACGCTCACCGACCTGCCGATCGTCGGGGAGGTACGCGGCGACGGGTTCTTCTACGGCATCGAGCTGGTCAAGGACAAGGCGACCAAGGAGACCTTCAACGACGAGGAGTCCGAGCGGCTGCTGCGCGGGTTCCTGTCCAAGGCACTGTTCGACGCCGGCCTGTACTGCCGCGCTGACGACCGCGGGGACCCGGTCGTGCAGCTCGCTCCGCCGCTGATCGCCGACCAGTCCCACTTCGACGAGATGGAACAGATCCTGCGGTCGGTGCTCACCGAGGCATGGGCGCGGATCTGAGCGTCCCGGGCGGGCAGACCACGGCGTCGGATCCCGGTGCCGCCCGCACCCGGATCCGACAGCTGCCGGCCAAGCAGGTCGACGACGTGACGGTGCTGCACGCCATCCTCGATGCCGGTCGGCTGGCCCACGTAGGGATCGTCGAGGCCGGCTGGCCCTGGGTGCTGCCGACGGCGTACGCCCGGGACGACGACCGCGTGCTGCTGCACGGCTCCACCGGCAGCCGGCTGTTCCGCCTGCTGGCCGAGGAACACCCGGCCTGCCTGACCGTGACCCACCTGGACGGACTGGTGGTCGCCCGCTCGGCCTTCGAGTCCTCGATGCAGTACCGCAGCGCGATGGTGGTCGGTCGGGCCACCCGGGTGGACGGGCCGGCGCAGAAGCTGGCCGCGCTGCGGACCCTCACCGAGCACCTGATGCCCGGCCGGTGGGCACAGCTGCGCACTCCGCACCGGCGCGAGCTGGCCGCCACGATCGTGCTGAGCCTGCCGCTGACCGAGTGGTCGGTGAAGGTCAGTGCCGGACCCGGCGACGACGACCCGGACGACCGAGACGCCCCGGTCTGGGCCGGAGTGGTCCCGATGCGACAGGCGTACGGCACGCCCGTGCCAGCCCCCGACCTCAGCCCGGACCGAGCGGTGCCCGCGTACGTGCAGGA
This sequence comes from Actinomycetes bacterium, assembly GCA_021793495.1. Lineage (GTDB taxonomy): Bacteria > Actinomycetota > Actinomycetes > JAJYSQ01 > JAJYSQ01 > JAJYSQ01. The sequence goes on along the minus strand of JAJYSQ010000060.1, from coordinate 4,501 downwards.
GTGGACCAACTCATGAGACGGCAGCTCATGAGACGGCAACCGCACCAGCCGCGGGCCTACCGTGACCTGTCCTTCTGGCACGCCAGTTCCGGGGAGACGTACACCCCGCGACCGCCGCTGGGCGAGGATCTCGACGTGGACGTGGCGATCGTCGGCGCAGGGTTCACCGGGTTGTGGACCGCGTACTACCTCGCCCACGCCGACCCCCGCCTGCACATCGCGGTGCTGGAGGCCGAGGTCGCCGGGTTCGGCGCATCCGGACGCAACGGCGGCTGGTGCTCGGCGCTGTTCCCGGTGTCGACCGCGCGGCTGGCCCGGCTCGCCGGACGGGAGCAGGCGGTCGCGATGGCCCGAGCGATGACGGCCACGGTCGACGAGGTGGGCCGGGTGATCGACCACGCGGGGATCGACGCCCACTGGGTCAAGGCGGGCACGGTGGTCGCCGCCCGTACCCCGATCCAGCTGGCTCGCGCCCGGGCCGAGGTCGACGAGGCGCGCGCCTTCGGCATGGGCGAGGATGACCTGCGGCTGCTCGGCCAGCCCGAGGCCCGCGAGGTGCTCGGAGCAACCGGCGTCCTGGGCGCGACGTACACCCCGCACTGCGCCGCGGTGCACCCGGCCCGGCTGGTCCGTGGACTGGCCCGGGCGGTCGAGGACGCCGGCGTGCGGATCTACGAGCAGACCCCGGTCACCGAGATCCGGCCCCGACGCGCGCTCACCCGGGACCACCAGGTGCGCGCCGGGTACGTCGTCCGGGCCACCGAGGGGTTCACCTCGCGCCTTCCCGGTCAGACCCGTACGGTCGTACCGGTCTACTCGCTGATGCTGGCCACCGAGCCGCTGCCTGCGGAGTTCTGGGCCCGGGCAGGGCTCGCCCACCGGGAGACCTTCAGCGATGGGCGCCACCTGATCATCTACGGTCAGCGCACCGCCGACGACCGCATCGCGTTCGGTGGCCGCGGGGCCCCCTACCACTTCGCCTCCAGCGTCCGCCCCGAGTTCGACCGAGAACCCCGGGTCTTCGCGGCACTGCGCCGGGCCCTGGTGGAGCTCTTCCCCGACCTGCACGCCGCCGAGATCACCCACACGTGGGGCGGGCCACTGGGCATCGCCCGGGACTGGATGCCGTCCGTCGGGCTGGACCGGGTCACCGGCACCGCGTGGGCCGGGGGGTACGTCGGCGACGGCGTGGGCACCGCCAACATGGCGGGACGCACCCTGGCCGACCTGATCCTGGGCCGGGACACCGAGCTGGTCCGGCTGCCCTGGGTGGGGCACCGGTCTCCGCGGTGGGAGCCTGAACCGCTGCGATGGCTGGGAATCAATGCCGGGCTGGTGGCGACCGGCTGGGCCGACGTGGATGAGGGCCGTCGCGGTCGACCCTCACGGCTGGCCGCCGTGACGGCCCGGCTGACCGGAGGCTGACCGCTCCGGCCCGGGGTTCATCCGGATCCGGTCGGCGGCCTCAGCAGGGGGTGCAGCGCGGCGAGCACCTCCGGATCCTCGATGGTGGAGGGCACCGGCTCGTCGCGGCCGTCGGCGATGCCCCGCAGCGTGGCGCGCAAGATCTTCCCGGAGCGGGTCTTGGGCAGCGCGGCGACCACGTCGATCTGGCGCAGCGCGGCGACCGGACCGATCTGGTCGCGGACCGCGCCGACCAGCTCTGCGGCCAGCACACCCGGATCCACCGGGATCCCGGCCTTCAGCACGACCAGCGCCCGCGGCACCTGGCCCTTGAGCTCGTCATGCACCCCGATCACCGCGCACTCGGCGACCGCCTGGTGCGCGGCGAGCACGGCCTCCATCGCCCCGGTGGACAGTCGGTGCCCAGCGACGTTGATCACGTCGTCGGTCCGGCCCATCACGTACACGTAGCCGTCCTCGTCGAGGTATCCACCGTCTCCGGTCAGGTAGTAGCCGGGAAAGGCCGACAGGTAGGAGGCGATGTACCGCTCGTCGTCGCCCCACAGCGTGGTCAGCGTGCCCGGGGGCAGGGGCAGCTTCAGGCAGACGGCACCCTCCTGGCCTGGCCCCAGCGGAGCACCGTCCGGGCCGAGGATCACCACGTCGTACCCGGGCATGGGCACGCTGGGGGACCCGGGCTTCACCGGCAGCGGCTCCAGCCCCCGTGGGTTGGCGCAGATCGGCCAGCCGGTCTCGGTCTGCCACCAGTTGTCCACCACCGGGACGCCGAACCTCTCCCCCGCCCAGGCGTAGGTGTCGGGGTCCAGCCGCTCCCCGGCGAGGAACAGCGTCGCCAGGCTGGAGGTGTCGTGCTGGGCCAGCAGATCACCCCGCGGGTCCTCGCGCTTGATCGCACGCATCGCGGTGGGCGCGGTGAACAGCGCGGTGACCCGGTGGTCGGCCACCACCCGGGCGAACGCCCCGGCATCCGGGGTGCCGACCGGCTTGCCCTCATACAGCACCGTGGTTGCCCCGGCGAGCAGCGGGGCGTAGACGATGTACGAGTGCCCGACCACCCATCCGACGTCCGACGCCGCCCAGAACACGTCACCGGGCCCGATGTCGAAGATCGCTGACATCGACCAGCACAGCGCGACCGCGTGCCCGCCGTTGTCCCGCACGACCCCCTTGGGTCGTCCGGTGGTACCCGAGGTGTACAGCACGTACAGCGGATCGGTCGCCTCGACCGGCACGCAGGCCGCCGGGGTGGCCGCAGCCATCACCGTCGCCCAGTCCCACCGGGGTGCCCTCCCGCCGGGTTCCTCAGCCTGCGGACCCAGTCGGTCCTGGACCGCCGGTCGGGCGAGGACCACCACGTGGTCGGGCACGTGGTGGGCAATCTGCAGGGCCCGGTCCAGCATCGGCCCGTACGCCACCGGCCTCGTCCCCTCGATCCCGCCGGTGGCGCTGACCACGACCCGGGGACGGGCGTCGTCGATCCGGGCGGCCAGCTCGGCGGGGGCAAACCCGCCGAAGACCACCGAGTGCACCGCGCCGATGCGAGCGCACGCCAGCATCGCCGCCACGGCCTCGGGGATCATGGGCAGGTACAGCACCACCCGGTCACCGACCCCGACGCCCAGGCCGGTGAGCACCCCGGCGAAACGGGATACCTGGTCGGTCAGCTCACCGTAGGTGAGCCGGACCACGGTGCCGGTGACCGGGGAGTCCGCGACCAGCGCCAGCTGGTCGGCGCGTCCGGCCGCGACGTGCCGGTCCAACGCGTTGTACGCCGTGTTGAGCACACCGCCGGGAAACCACCGGTAGAACGGCGGTCGGGACCGGTCGAGCACCTGGACCGGGGGACGTACCCAGTCCACCGCCTCGGCAGCCTGCGCCCAGAACCCCTCGGGATCGGTCAGGCTGCGCTGGTACACCTCGCGGTAGCCCGGGTCCGGCGGACCGTGCGCCGCCGGGCTGCCCGCCGGATGACGCATCGAACGACCGCTCATGGAAGGGAATCCTCCCCCACCTCGAGCCGGAGGACCAGGGGCTCCGCCCCCGTGGCGGGGACCTTCGACCCTGACCACCCTCGCCACCGGGCCGCGAGGGTGGACGGAAGGCACGCGGGAGCCCGCGAGCACAGCATCGAAGGAGGTCGGCCATGGAACCAACAGTGGCGAGGGGCGGCGTCGTCGTGGTCGGGGTGGATGGGTCACCGGCCAGCGCCCGTGCCTTGGCCTGGGCCGCGGACGAGGCGGCTACCCGAGCAGAGACTCTGCAGGTGATCACGGCCTGGAGCTGGATGCCGAACGCGCCGGGCGCGGGGAGTCCGCACGAGGCCCGGGAGCACGCCGAGGCGCTGGCGCAGGCACAGGTGAGCGAGGTGCTCGCCGGACGTGCTCACCCCCCCGTGGTCTCCCTCGAGGTGGTCGAGGACACCGCGCCGGCGGCGCTCGCCACCGCCTCGCGCGACGCGTCCATGATCGTCGTGGGCAGCCACGGCCACTCCCGCCTGCACCACGCGGTCCTGGGCTCGGTGAGCCTGGAGGTGATCCGTACCGCCGCGTGCCCCGTCGTGGTGATCCCCGCCCCGAGCACGGCACCCGAGCACGGCAGCGACCTGTCCCTGGAGGGGATCTTCTGAACCAGACCCCTTCGGCGCCGACAGCCGGCCGACGGCCTGACTGACTACAGTGCCGGCATGGTCGCCCCCTCGCTGCCCCACCCCGCGTTGGCCCGTCCCGTGCCGGCGCTGGACCTCATCGGCTTCGACGACCAGCTCGACGAGCAGGAGCGGGCGATCCGCGACACCGTTCGCCGGTTCGTCGACGACCGGATCCGCCCCCACGTGGGCAGCTGGTTCGAGTCCGGCCGCCTGCCGGCCCGCGAGCTGGCCGGGGAGATGGGCGCGCTGGGGCTGCTCGGCATGCACCTGCAGGGGTACGGGGCGGCGGGGACCAGCGCGACCGCGTACGGTTTGGCCTGCCTGGAGCTGGAGGCGGGTGACGGTGGGGTGCGCAGCCTCGTGTCGGTCCAGGGTTCGCTGGCGATGTACGCGATCCACCGGTTCGGCTCCGAGGAGCAGCGCGAGCAG
>JAJYSQ010000059.1 GCA_021793495.1 Actinomycetes bacterium | reverse complement strand
CGTCCAGTGGCAGCCCCCACCGGTCCTGGACCCGTCACAGCGATGGCAGCAACACCACCGCCACCAGGTACGAGAACTCACCAGCACCGCAGCCTGACCAGCACCGCAGCCTGGCGCCAGCACCGCAGCCTGGCGCTGGGAGAGTGCTCGGTGCTGGCACACCGGGCATGCCGGCGTGCCGTGGCAGGATCGACGCATGCTGCGACGGCTCGCCGCTGTTCCCCGGAGCCTCTCGGGGGCATCGTGCGCTCGAGCACTCGCAGGCGTTCGACGATGGTCTGGTGCAGATCACCTACCGGTTGCCTGAGCCCGACGCGGCCTACCTCCGGTACTGGCCTACCCGGTGCTGGGCAACGCCGGGGTGAGCACCTGCCACGGAGCGGTGGCCGGGTCCACCACCACCGGCTGCGGGCGGTCCCCGCGGGTCCACCACTTCGCCTGGTAGCCGACCCCGTCGAGCTGCACCCGTTCGCCCACCGGGTACGTGCCCGTCGGCGACCAGGCTGGGTAGGTCCCGACCGGCAGCGGTGGTGGGACGTACGGGTGGTCCCCCGGCAGCACCGGACCGAGCAGCAGCCACGGGGTCTGCCACGGATGCGCCACGGTTGGGTCGGGGGGCTGTCCCTGGGCCCACCACTTCGCCTGGTACACCTCGTGGTGCCAGACGATCTTGGTCCCCCTGGGGTAGGCGGCCGTGGAGATCCAGATCGGGTAGGGGCTGGTGGCCGGGTTGTCGACCAGGACGCTTGGCGTCGACGTGGTCGGGGAGACCCGTGCTGCGGGCCGTGCGTCGACCCATCCGGTCAGCTCGGCGAACACCTGGGAGAAGGCCAGCGGTGCCTGGGCGACGCCCGAGCAGTGGTTGGAGACCATCGTGGCACCAGCAGACCCCGACGCACCCACGCTGCCTGCCGAACAGGCTGAGTCCCGGTTCAGCGACCACATCGACACCCGACCCAGGTGGTGGTCCTGGGCAAACGCGGTCAGACCACGGGCGTCGGCCAGGGTGAACGCCTCGCCGGGGGAGTCGTTCGTCCCGATCATCGGGGTGGCCCCGATCTTGCCCCAGGCTGCCAGCGTGCTCAGCGGCATGCCGGCCTGCTGGTAGAGCGCTGCCACCTGTCGTTGGGCGGCCCGCAGCGCGTCGAGGGAGCCGGTGAGCATGCCCTGCCCGCGGGGCAGGGACTGGCCGTAGTCCATGGTCATCACGTTGACCCCGGCCAGGTCGACGTGCGCGGCGAGCATCGACCGGACCGCCGCAACGCCCTGGTCGCTCAGCCCGGCGGGGGTCGCCGGCAGGGTCACCCAGACCGCGAGCCGCCGGTGGGCTGCCGTCGCCGTCTCCTGCGCCGCGTGGATCGCCTGGGCCCGACGGGCATCGACGGTGGCCGAGCCGAGGGCAGCACCCTCGAGGTCCAGGTCGATGGTGCTGAGCCGGTAGCGGCTGACCACCGACTCGTACGCCGAGGCCAGCGCGGCAGGGTCGGCGCATGCGGTGGCCAGCTCGCTGTTCGCCTGGCCGCCGAACGACACCACGATATGCCCACCGAGCTGGCGCAGCCGTACGATCCGCCGGTCCAGGTCCAGCCCGGTGGCCGCCGAGGCCAGCGAGTACGCCGCCCCCCAGCTGGGCGTGCACGGCGCAGTCGGGGAGGCCACGACGAAGCCGAGCACCACCTGACGGACCGACGGACCGGATGGGTCCTCGAACGGGTACTGCGGGGTCACCGTCGCGTCGACGTAGGGGGCGAACCACGGTGGCGGGGCCGCCGCCCCCGCCTGGGACGCGCGGATCGCTGCCACGGCCGCCACCGAGCCCAGCGCCACGCTGACCACGACCAGCGCGGCCAGCAGGGCGCGGGAGAGGGACAGCCGTCGCTCTCTGCGGCTCATGGGACGATCGATCTCACTCTCTGTGCCTACAGTGACTACACAATGTGTTGTGTTCTGGTTCCCACGGTACCAGTCAGCTCTCCAGGCGACTCATCAATGCCCTTCCACAACGGTAATTCACCCAAGTGCCGCGCGTGGATGCCTCCGATCGGGTGAATACGCTCCGTCATTGACATCACTGTGCGTAACATAGCTGTCGTCGTACCGCTCCTGGGCCCGCCCGGGACGGACCCGCGTCCCGAAGGAGCCCTGCCGTGCGTCCCCGGACCGACCCCGCGCCCCGGACCGACCCCGCGCCCCGGACCGACCCCGTGCCTCGGACCGACCCCGTGCGTCCCCGGCGCCAGTGGGGCGCGGACAAGCGCACCGCGGCGTTGCCGATCATCCCGGCGGTGCCCAGCGATCGGTCGATCACCCTGGGGCGCCTGGGGATCCTGGTCACCGTCACCGCGTGGGCGGCATACGTGGTGACCACCGTGCTGCGCCAGTACATCAACCACGGCGTGCAGGGCATGCGGTTCGCCACCGAGAGCGCCTCGTACGTGCTGATCGTCACCGTGCTCACCTTCTCCTCGCTGATGTACCTGGTCGCCCGGCAAGGGGCGCTGTACCGGGCCCGGGCGCACCGGCGGGTCCCGCGCGCCCAGATCGACGAGTTCTTCGACACCTCCCTGCCGACGATGACCGTGCTGGTACCTGCGTACCGGGAGGACCCGCGGGTGGTACGCACCACGCTGCTCTCGGCAGCTCTGCAGGAGTACCCGTACCTGCGCATCGTGCTGCTGCTCGACGACCCGCCGAACCCGACGCAGGCCGAGCACCAGCGGTCGCTGCAGGCCGCTCGGGCGCTGCCGGAGCAGATCCTTGCCTGGCTGGCCGAGCCCCGGTCACGGTTCGCGGCTGCCCTGGAACGCTTCGAGGCCTCGGTGCACACCGATGCCGACACCGACCCGTCGGCCGAGGACCTCGCCGAGCTCGCCGGACAGTACGAGTGGGCGGCGGACTGGCTGCGTGCCGCCGGGGAGCGCGAGCAGGTGCGCGACCACGCGGACGCGTTCTTCGTCACCGAGGTGCTCGGTGGCCTGGCGGGGGACTTCACCCTGATCGGCCAGGCGCTGCGGGCTGCGGGCACCGAGGACGCGCAGCTGCCGTGGCGTCGGTTGCGCGAGCTCTACCGCCGGCTGGCGTGGACCTTCCGCGCGGAGCTGGACGTCTTCGAGCGCAAGCGGTACGCGTCGCTGTCCCACGAGGCGAACAAGGCGATGAACCTCAACGGCTACATCGGGCTGATGGGCGCCACGTTCACCCCCGAGCCGACCCCCGAAGGCATCGTGCTGCACCGCGCCGGGGCGTCGGGCAGCGTGGTGGTGCGCGACAGCGACTACATCCTCACCCTCGACGCGGACAGCGTGCTGCTGCGCGAGTACTGCATCCGCCTCGTCCATCTGATGGAACAGCCGTACAACTCACGGGTCGCGGTGGCCCAGACCCCGTACTCGTCCTTCCCGGGCTCCAGCACCCGCCTGGAACGTCTCGCCGGGGCGACCACCGACCTGCAGCACATCGTCCACCAGGGCATGACCTACTACGGAGCCACGTTCTGGGTCGGGGCGAACGCGGTGCTGCGCAAGCGAGCGCTCGAAGACATCGTCGAGGTCTGCCACGAAGGTGGCCGCGAGGTCCGCCGCTACATCCAGGACCGCACCGTCATCGAGGACACCGAGTCCAGCGTCGACCTGGGTATCCACGGGTGGAGCCTGGTCAACTACCCGGAGCGGCTGAGCTACAGCGCCACCCCGCCGGACTTCGGCTCCCTGTGCATCCAGCGGCGCCGCTGGGCCAACGGGGGGCTGCTGATCCTGCCCAAGCTCTGGCGGCACGTGCGCGAACGCCGCCGGCGCTTCGAGCGGGGCCGGTTGGCCGAGACCCTGCTGCGGGTGAACTACATGGCTTCCACCTCCTGGGCCAGCGTCGGGCTGGTGTTCCTGCTGGCCTACCCGTACGACTCCCGGCTGCTCTCACCTCTCGTCCTGGCTGCGGCGATGCCGTACTTCCTGGCGATGGCCTCGGACCTCAAAGCGTGCGGCTACAAGCGGACCGACGTGGTGCGCATCTACGGCTTCAACCTGATCCTGTTGCCCGTGAACCTCGCCGGGGTGCTGAAATCCTTGCAGCAGAGCGTCACCGGCAAGAAGATCCCGTTCGCCCGGACGCCGAAGGTAGCCGACCGTACGTCCGCGCCCGCCCTGTTCATCCTGGCACCGGCGCTCGTCCTGGCGTTCTCCCTGTTCACCCTGTGGCGGGACTGGACGGTCGGCAACTGGGGCAACGCGGCGTTCGCCGGGGTGAACTCGGCGCTCACCGCGTACGCGCTGGTCGCGTTCGTCGGGATGCGCAACGCGCTGGTCGACCTGTGGGTCGGACTGATGGCCCGGTTGTACGTGCCCGCCGATCGTCCGCGAGTGCCCCGTCGCCATCGGCCCGCGGTGCCGGACGTCGTAGCGCAGCCCGCTCCGCTGGCGTGGGCCAACGTCCTCTACCATGGTACGGCAGTACCACCAGAGCCGGCGTGGGGACCGTCAGAGGTCCGGGTCCCGGTGCGTGACCGAGCGGTCGTGCCGGGAGACGGTGAGGTCCGCGTGCCCGCGTCGGTCAGCCGGCTGCTGTCCGCCCTCGGCTCGGTCGGCGATCTGACGATCGGTCTGGACGGGCGCGACATGGTCGTCCGGGTGCGTGCGGACGGGGAGCCGGCGCCGAGCTAGACCGCGGGCCCGCCGGCGCAGCCGGGCCAGCCCCGGCCAACGTCCGACGTCCGCGCCCGGCGGAACGATCACCGTCTGGTCGGCCCGGTAGCGCTGCCGGTCCGCAGGGGTGCCGTGGGCGATCTCCACCAGCTGGGCGAGCACCTGGTCGTAGTAGGCAGGCTCGTAGTGGTAGAGGGCCAGGCCCCACCGGTGGGCGGCGTCGGCCCGGATCACCTCGGTCGAGGCCTGCACGCGTAGCAGCCGCGGTCCGAACGCGGACTGCAGGCTCCGGGCGAAGGCCGCCAGAGCCGCATTGTGCGTGGCCGCCGCCCGCGGGGCGCTGGCGTACAACGGCTGCGACGGGTCGACGACGGTGCTGGTCCACCACGCGGTGTGCAGCACGATCGGTACGTCGCCGACCGCCCGCACCAATCGCGGGGCCAGCACCGCCGCGGCCCGGGCGAAGTCCTGGATCCGCCGAGGGGAAGCGGGCTCGACGACCCGCGAGGCCCGGGCGAGCATCGGGGCGGCCATCGGTGTCTGCTCGAGGTAGTCGGAGAGCGTGACGCGGGTGCCGTCCACCTCCAGCACCCGGAAGCGCTCGTCGACCAGGTCGATGACCAGCAGGTCGGGACGCTCCCCAGCCAGCCGGGGCACGATGAGCTTGCGCAGATCCTCCTGGACCATGCGTTCGCCGGACCTGCCGTGCAGCTCGCCCACCGCCTCGGTGCCGGTCCACGGGCCGGCGACCTGGCTGGTCCAGCTGGTGCGCGCGAAGTAGGCGATGGGGTCGAACGGGTGCGTCCGGCCAGCCAGCGCGTCGCGGGTCACGCAGCTGCCCAGGATGGCGATCTTCAGCAGGTTCTCCCAATCGTTTCGGCGTGGGTGCCTGTGGCCCGCACCCGGCAGGGCCCTTCGAGCCTACGGCGCGACGTGCTCGTGCGTACCGGGGGGCCGGGGACGTCGCAGAAGCGAGCCACGGGCGGTTTCGCTACGCTTCGGCGGGGTTCGGGGGCCGGTGGGAAGGATCGAGATGGGTGGCGCGAGATCCATCGGGGTGCTCGGCAGCGGCCTGAGGCTGCTCGGCATCAGCCTCGTTGTTGCGGCCATGTCGACCACGACCCTGATCGGGCTGGCGACGGCCGCGACCGCCAGCACCCCGGCGACCGCCAGCACCCCGGCGACCGTGCGGCGGGTCGGCGGGGCAGACCGGTACCAGACGGCGGCGGACCTGGCGGGCCTGGCCTACCCCAACGGTGCGAGCACGGTCGTCCTCGCGATCGGTACGGGCTTTCCCGACGCGCTGGCCGCCGCGGACCTGGCTGGCGTGGACGGTGCGCCGATCCTGCTGACCAGTCCCGGCGGGCTGCCCGCCCCGACGTTGTCCGCGCTGGGCACGCTGCACGCGTCGACCATCCTGGTCGTCGGCGGGCCTGGGGCCGTTCCCGACGCTCAGGTCGCGCAGCTGCAGGCCGCCGGCTACACCGTCTCGCGGGTGGCTGGCGCGGACCGGTTCGCCACCGCGGCGGCTGTCGCCACGGCGGCCGGGACACCCGGGTCGGTCGCGCTGACCAGTGGTGCCGCCCCCGCGCCGACCGCGATCCTGGCGACCGGGGAGAACTTTCCCGACGCGCTCTCGGCCGGCCCGCTCGCCTTCTCCGCGCACCTTCCGATCCTGCTCACCTCGACCGCGGGGATCCCGGCGTCGACGCTGGACGCGTTGACGAGCCTGGGCGTCAAGCAGATCCTCGTCCTGGGCGGCACGGCAGCGGTTCCCGCCGCTCAGGTCGCGGACCTGCAGGCCGCCGGCTACACCGTCTCGCGCCTGGCAGGCGCGGACCGGTCGGCGACCTCGACGGCGATCGCCCGGTTCGCCGGGACCCTCGGGCTGAGCGCGCAGCACTCCTACCTGCTGGTCTCCGGGACGGACTTTCCCGACGCGCTGGCCGCCGCGCCGCTCGGCGGGACGGACAAGCAGGCCATCGTCGTCACCGACAGCGGCTGTGCGGCCGGGTCGGCCAGCGCGTTCCTGTCCAGCGCCGGGGCGAGGACGCTCGTCTTCCTCGGCGGGACCACGGTGCTCCCCGACTGGATCCTCGCCGGGCCGCCGCCACCCGCGGCTGGTCTGTCGCCGCGGCAGGTGCCGGGGTCCTCGGGGGTGGTGGAGTACGTCCGGGGCCGGCCGGCGGTCTGGGTGGCGTACCGCGGTGCTTACTCGGGGCGGGCCTATCCGGTGGCGGGGGTGGTGTGGATGGATCAGCGCCTGGTGCGGTTCGTCCAGCATCCGGGGTGGGCTCAGCCGGGGCACCTGTCTTGGTGGAGTCAGCCGGACATCATCGTGCCGGCGGCTCGTCCGGGGTTGTTGGCGACGTTCAACAGTGGGTTCATGCTCCAGGATGCGCACGGGGGGTATTTTGCCGATGGTCGTTATGCCAAGCCGTTGGTTTCTGGGGCGGCGTCGATGGTGTTCTACCGGGATGGTCGTGTGGCGATCGGGGCGTGGGGTGGTGAGGTCGGGATGAGCTCGCAGGTGGTGGCGGTGCGTCAGAACCTTGTGCTGTTGGTGGATCACGGTCAGATCAATCCGGGTGTGGATGTCAACATCGAGAGTGCGTGGGGGTTGACTGTTGATGGTGGGGCGTTTGCTGTGTGGCGTTCGGGGGTGGGGATCACGGCGGGTGGGAGGCTGGTCTATGTGATTGGTCCGGGTTTGACGGTGCGGGCGGTGGCTACGTTGCTCCAGCAGGCTGGGGCGGTCCGGGCGATGCAGCTGGATGTGAACCCGATGTGGCCGTCGTACATGTGGTATCAGCCCACGGCCAACCCGCAGTACCCGCGCCCGGTGAAGATCCTGAACTTCTGGGAGCCGGCCGACCGGTACTTCACCCATACCAGCCGGGACTTCGTCGCCGTCTACGCCCGGTAAGGCGCCCGTGGCGTAGGTCGCGTCGGGCGAGGGTTCTCGGGGAGCTCTTGGGAAGGCTCAGCGTCATCACAGCATGGCTGCCGGATGGTGGTCTCAGCCGGCGGATCGGCCGCCGGCTGAAGACGACGAAGGAGCCTGACATGCACATCAC
>JAJYSQ010000058.1 GCA_021793495.1 Actinomycetes bacterium | reverse complement strand
TGGTGGTTCGTGAGGCGGTGTGGGAGGACCGGGCGATGCGAGGGCATCTACGCCGTGGCGTCGGCGTCGTGCTCATCACCGCCGGGATCGTGCAGGCCTGGCCGTGGGAGGGGTTCTGGACGGGCTCGGCGGTCTCCGACCTGTTTGCCAACCTCGCCCAGACTCCGCAGCCTCGTGCCCTGTCGGCACCGATGCTGGCCCTCAGCCGGATGGGCGCTGGGCACCCGGTGCTGCTCAACGCGGTCCTGGTCGTCCTGGCTGTCGGGATCGGTCTGCTGCTGGTTCGTGCCGGCCGGCCCCGGTGGGCTCGGATCGCCTCGGTCGCCGGGATCGTCCTGGCTCTCGGCTCCTGGTGGCTGGTCCAGGACTTCGGGGTGCTCGGCGGGGTCGGCACCGATCCGAACAGCGCGGTGGTGGTCGCGCTGATCCTGATGGCCGGGTGGCCGCTGGCATCGTCGGCCGGTCAGCCGGCCGCCGCAGCCGAGCCCAGGCATCGTCGCTCGGCCCTGGGGACGCTAGCCGGACGGTCCGGTCGGGTCGCCACCGCGCTGTCCGGGGTGAGCGCCCTGGTCCTGGTGCCTGTGCTGCTCGGTGTGATCGCGGTCTCCCCGGTCAGCGCCCAGGCGGCAGTCGCCGACAGCGGGGGCCTCACTCCCCTGGGTGGTGGCCCGGCGCCGAGCTTCACCCTGCTCGACCAGCACGGACAGGTCCGATCGCTGGACCAGTGGCGCGGCAAGGTCGTGCTGCTGACCTTCCTGGACCCCGAGTGCTACGCAGAGTGCCCCATCATCGCCCAGCAGCTGGCCATCGCCGACCGGGCGCTGGGCCCGGCCCTGGCCGCACGCACGGAGCTGGTCGCGGTCGCGGCGAACCCGGACTTCCACTCGGTCGCCGACGTTGCCACCTTCACCACCGAGCACGGCCTGGCCCACCAGGCAAACTGGCAGTACCTGGCCGGCACCCTGCCGGCCCTGCAACAGGTCTGGCACTCCTACGGAGTGGACGTCTCCGCGCCAGCCGGCGGCATGATGGTGATCCACACCATGGGTGTGTTCGTGATCTCCCCGGCTGGTCGGCTGGTCGGCTTCGTCGACGACACCGCGAACACCCACCTGACCGCCAGCTACGCGGCACTGATCGCCAGCTCCGTACGGGCCGCCCAGTGAGCAACCGCGCCGCGGCCCTGGCCGGGTGCTTCCTGGCCGGGGCCCTGGTCCTCTCGGGCTGCTCGCGCACCCCGACCCGGTCGCTGACCGGGGTGACCGCGGCCACCGCCGCGCGGCTGCAGCCGACCTCCGGCGGCGTGCTCGCGGTGGTCCCGGCCAACCAGCACTGGTTCCTGCTGGCCCTGGGATCCACCGGCAGCACGTCCCTGTCCCTGCCGGGAGCGCGGAACGTGACCCCCTCGGGGGTGACCAGCCGAGGTGGGATCGTGGTGGCCGCGGACGTCCACCGCTGGGTCGTCGGGTTCGACACCTACTCGCAGGTCACCGTCTCGCCCTACGCGACCAGCACCGACCAGGGCCGGTCCTGGGCCACCGGACAGCTCCCGGGAGGCTTGGTCGCTTCATCCTCTGCCATGGCCGTGTCCGGGCCGGTCCTGCGTGCCCTGGTCACCGGTGAGAACGGCATGCTGGCCACCCAGCAGGCCGGAGGAGCCTGGCAGGAGTCGGTCTCGGGGCAGTCGCTGGACCCGCACGCCAACCTGACGCTGACCGGGATCGCGGCCACGTCCGACGGGTGGTGGCTGACCGGGACGGCGCCGGGCAGCACCGCCGTTGCCTACCGTCAGTCGGCGCCGGGCCTGGGGTGGACCCCGATGCACCCGCCGGCGCCTACCGGTGCGACCATGACGGCGACGTGTGCTCCACAGCAGGAAGGGCGGTGGCTGGTGCTCCCGGTGGTCGGAGCGGTCCACGGGCATCAGCAGGTGCTCGTGGACGTGTCGGACGATCATGGACGTACCTGGACCAGCCTGCCTGCGCTGCCCGGCGGCCCAGGAGCCCTGCCGTGGACGGTCGGCACCTCGGGGGTGTGGGTAGTCGCCCCGGACTCCGGCGGGGCCACCCTCTGGCACGCCCGCCTGCCTGACGGGGCATGGGCACGTACCGTCCGGCTGCCGGCATCGGCACAGGCCGTGCTGATGCCGGCCGGCTCGTCCACCGGCTCCCCAGCCGGACTGGCGTTGGGCACCACGCCGAACGGGGCGGTGGCGGCCTGGGCGATCGGGCCGGCGCAGGTGAGCAGCTCTCCGATCCCTGCCTGGGTGACCCGTCTCGGGGCGGCCGCGGCCGGGAGCGGCTCGTGAGCGTACCGATCGATGATCCGCTCACCCGGGCCGCCCGCCGGGCCGCGGCCGGCGACCGGCGTGCCGCGGCCCGGTTCGTCGAGCTGAGCCAGGAACGCGTGTGGCGGGCCTGTGCCCACCTGGTCGACCCGGCCAGTGCCGAGGACCTGGCACAGGAGACGTACCTCCGGGCGCTGCGTGGCTTGGGCGGGTTCCGCGGCGAGTGCGCAGCGATGGCCTGGCTGGCCACGATCGTGCGCGGTGTGTGCGCTGACGAGATCGCCCGCCGGATCGCACGCCGACCGCTGGGCGGCACGCTGCCCCATGCGGGCGATCATGCCGAGCACGTGGCCACCGAGATGCTCTTGGCCGACCTCCCGGTCGACCTGCGGGAGGCCTTCGTGCTGACCCAGGTCCTCGGTTTCAGCTACGCCCAGGCCGCGCAGGTCGCCCAGGTGCCGATCGGGACCATCCGCTCCCGGGTCGCCCGGGCGCGTGCCCGGCTGGTCGAGGCGATCACCGAGGGCGAGGCGTCGACCGGCGTGCTGCCGGCGCAGGTCTTGAGGAAGCGGTAGTCCGATGGCATCCATGCCGATGCCCCCCGGTCCCGGAGCGCCCCAGGGCCCCGGCATGGGGGTGTACGTGCCCCTCACGCCGGCGGACCTGCTCGAGCACTGGCTGGTGCCGGCCAGCGTGGTCGGTCTCGCGCTGCTGGCCGCCGTGCTGGTCGGGCTGGTCTGGCGCGGACGCGACGGTGGGCGCGTGCGCCTGCTGCGACCTGGGCCGTGGCGGATCGGGGCGTCGAGCGCCGGTATCTCCGCGGTGCTGCTGGCCCCGGGGGCCGTCAGCGCGCCGTTCCCGTCGGTCTGCCTGGTGCTGGCCGTCCTGCTCGGCTCCTGGTACGTCGCCGCTGCGCGGCAGATCAGCCACCAGCAAGGACGCTGGCCGGTGAGCCGTACCGTGGCGTTCCTGCTCGGGGTGAGCCTCGGGTGGCTGGCGGTCGGATCCAGCGTGGGGTACCTGGCCGGCCAGGACTTCGTCATGCATGTCCTCCAGCACCTGACCCTGATGATCTTCAGCCCGATCCTGCTGGCGCTGGCGGCGCCCACCACGCTGGCGCTGCGCACCAGTCCCCGCCGGGTTCGCCGAGGGATCGTCGCGACGCTGCGCAGCCGGGTGATGCGCATCGCGCACTTCCCGGTGGTCAGCTTCTTCGGCTACTACGGGGTGATGATCTGGTTCTTCACCACCTCGGCGGTCGTCGACGCCATGATGCACCCGGCGCTCATGGCCTTCTTCAACGTTGCATTCCTGGTCAGCGGGGCGCTGTACTGGTGGCCGCTGGTCGGGTTGGATCCGGTTCCGCACTGGCGCTTCCCCTACTGGGGCAAGGTGCTCAGCCTCTTTCTCGGTGCGCCGTTCGAAGCATTCCTGGGAGTGGCGGTCATGATGGCCAAGTCGCTGCCGGTCATCGGGCTGTACGGGGCCGGACAGGTGCTCGTCGGCGGCGGCGTGCTCTGGGCCTCCAGCGAGATGACCAACGCGCTGGGTCTTGGGGCGATCGTCTGGCAGTGGAACCGGTCGGAGACCCGGGCAGCCCGCCGGATCGATCGTCAGCTCGACGCGGCGCAGGACCGGGTGGACCGGGCTCGGGCCGCGGGACGTCCGGTGCCGGACACCGGCCGGGTGCTGCCGGGCGAGACCGCGGTCGATGGGTTGGCGGCGGGCATGGTCCGTCCGTGGTGCCCGATGCCCGGGCGCGTCGACCAGATGTGATCGGGCGGGTCCACCCCGACCAGCGGCCACCGGTACAGCGCCCCGCTGACCAGGAGCGCGACGCCGAGGGTCACCATGAGCACCGGGTCCTGGATGCCTGCGGCCTACCCGGTCATCGGGGCTCGACCACGCGGACCATTCCTTCTTGAGCCACGGAGACCACCAGCCGGCCGTCGTGCGTGAAGATCTGGCCACGCGCGAACCCGCGTGCCCCCGAGGCGGATGGGCTCTCCTGGACGTAGAGCAGCCATTCGTCGGCCCGGAACGGCCGGTGGAACCACATCGCGTGGTCCAGGCTGGCGACCTTCAGGCGCCCGGAGGACCACGAGTGCCCGTGGGCGCGCAGCACCGAGTCCAGCAGCGTCATGTCGGAGGCGTAGGTGACCACGCACTCGTGCAGCAGCGGCTGGTCGCCCAGGGCGCCGGCGGCCCTCATCCAGACCATCTGCCGCGGCTCGCCCGGATGGCCGTCCCCCATCAGGTAGACGGGTTCCTCGACGTGGCGCACGTCGATCGGCCGGGGTCGCGACCACCAGGCTGTAGCCTCACCGCCGAGCTCCCCGCCAGCCGCCGCCAGCCGTTCGGCGATCGACGGCAGCGTCTCGGGGTCGGGGGCTGCGGGCATCGTGTCCTGATGCTCCAGGCCGGCGTCGGCCACCTGGAACGAGGCCGACAGCGTGAACACCGGCCGACCGTGCTGGACAGCCACCACCCGGCGCACCGAGAACGACTGCCCGTCCCGGCTGCGGTCGACCTGGTAGAGCAAGGGCACGCTCGGGTCCCCGGGGCGCAGGAAGTACGCGTGCAGCGAGTGCACGGCACGTCCGAGGGGGACCGTACGTCCCGCCGCGACCAGCGCCTGCCCGGCCACCTGGCCGCCGAAGACCCGCTGCGCGGACTCCTGCGGGCTACGTCCGCGGAACACGTCGTCCTCGATGCGTTCGAGGTCGAGGATCTCGAGCAGCTCGTCGAGGGCCGCGCCCACCCGTGCCTCCTGCTGGTTGCTGGGCCTGCTGGTTGCTGGGCCTGCTGGTTGCTGGGCCTGATCCGGAGCCTGCGCACCGAATAGCTCCACCGTAGGGCACGACTGCGTCCTCCCGGGCCCAGGTCGGCGCGCTGTGGGACGATCCCCGACGTGGGCCAGCGGACTGAGACGACCACGAGTGCGCGTGGCGCCGTCGTCGTCGAACCGGTGCTGCCCGACCGCGTCCGGCGTCCGACCGACCTGCTGCGCTTCGTGCTCGTGCTCGCCGGGCTGGTGCTGGTGCTGGTGCTGGGCAATGTCGCGGTCGGTACCGCTGCCGGGTTGGAGCAGGACCTGGTCGGCGCGGTGACCGGGCTGCCGCGGCTGCTGCTGGTCGCGGTCACCCTGGTGGGCGGGGTCGGGGTGATCGCGGTGCCGGTGGCCGTGGCCATCGATCTGCTGGTCCGCCGACGGCCGACGCGGCTGCTCGGCGCCCTGGTCGCGGCCACCCTGGCGTTGTCTGTCGCCCTCGGCCTGGAGACCTGGGTGATGCATGAGCATCCGGGTCGGCTGCTGGAGGCACTGACCAAGGTGCTGGCCGACGGGCGCCGCTCTTCCCCGGTCCAGGGGCTGCTGACCGCGGTGGTGGCCTTCCTGATCACTGCGGACCTGGCGGGTCGCCGACGCATCCAGGTGCTGGCCACGATCTTCCTCGGCTCGGTCGCGGTCACCGGCGTGCTGTCCGGCAGCATCACCGTGCTGGCGACCGGCGTATCGATCCTGCTCGGCTGGACGGTCGGGTTGCTGGTCCGCTACGTCTACGGTGCCGCGAGCACCCGACCGCCGGGACGGGAGGTGGCCGACGCTCTGGTCGGGTGCGGGCTGCCGGTGGTCCGGCTCGAACGGGTGGATGCCGGGGACGGGGAGGCGCGCAGCTACCGGGCAACCATGCGCGATGACGCGGGTCCGTTGGATGTGCACGTCCTGGATCGCGACACGTTCGGATCGAACATCGCCTACCGCGCGTGGCGCCGGCTGCGGCTGCGCGGACCGGCGACCCGTCGCTCGTACCTGACCGTGCGCAGCGCCCTGGACCACGAGGCGTTGATGTCCCTGGCGGTCGCTCGCGCCGGGGTGCCTGCTCCCGAGCTGGTCGCGGTCTGTGAGGTCGGGCGCTTCGCTGCACTCACCGCGTACCGGCGGGTGAGCGGGGTCCGGCTCGACGACGCTCCGGTCGAGGCGCTGGACACGCCTCGGCTCGAGGCAGCGTTCCTTGCCCTGGCCCGGATGCAGTCCCACCACCTGGTGCACCGCGGGCTGACCGGTGACCACGTGCTGCTCGCCGAGGACGGACGGGTCGTGCTGCTGGACCTCGCCTCCGGGGACGTCGCGGTCGGCGAGCTGGCGGCGCGGCTGGACACCGTGCAGCTGCTCGTGACCCTCGCCCTGCGAGTCGGCGTCGAGCGTGCGGTGAAGGCCGGCGCGGTCGTGCTGGGACCCGAGGCCCTGCTGGGCGCCTTGCCCCTGCTGCAGCGGATCGCCTTGGCCCGGTCAACCCGGCAGACGTTGCGGGAGCACCGCCGGCTGCTGCACGACCTGCGGGCCGAGATCCTCACGGCGGTGCCCAGTGACGAGCCGTACGAGGAGATCAAGCTCGAGCGGCTGCCCCCGCGCACCTTGCTGGCAGTGGTCGGTGGTGCGGTCGCCGCGTACGTGGTCCTGACTCAGCTCGCCCGGGTCAACATCGGCACGTTGGTGGCCCAGGCCGACTGGCGCTGGGGTCTGGTGGCCCTGGGACTCTCGGCGGTCACCTACCTCGCCGCGGCGATGGTCGTGGTCGGGTTCGTCGTCGCCTCGGTCAGCTTCCTGCGGGCCGTGGCCACTCAGCTCGCGGTGTCCTTCGTCAGCTTGGTCGCCCCCAGCGCGGTAGGCAACGTGGCGCTGAACGCACGCTTCCTCGAGCGTTCGGGCGTCGACCCTGCAGTCGCCGTCGGCAGCGTCGGGCTGTCCCAGACCGTCATGTTTGTGGTGCACGCCGGGCTGCTCGTGCTGTTCGGGGTGCTGGCCGGTACCGGCGCCCACGCGGCGTTCGTCCCCCCGCAGGGCGCGGTCATCGGCGTGCTGATCGTGGTGATCCTGGCGTTGATCGGGCTGAGCCTGCCGGTGGGCCGTCGGCTGCTCGCGGTCCGGGTCGCTCCGCTGCTGCGCCGGGTGATTCCCCGGCTGGTCGCGGTCTTCCAGCAGCCGCGTCGGCTCGCGGTGGGGGTCAGCGGCGGGCTCATCCTGAACATCGCCTACATCCTGTGCCTGGACGCCTCGGTGCGGGCTTTCGGCGCGCACCTGCCGTTGGATGCAGTGGCGGTGGTGTACCTTGCCGGCGCCGTGGTCGGCTCGGCGATCCCGACTCCCGGCGGGCTGGGCGGGATCGAGGCGGCCATGTCGTACGGGCTGGCGGCGGCGGGGCTTGGCGCCCCGGTGGCGGTCTCCGCGGTGCTGCTCTACCGGGTGGTCACCTTCTGGTTGCCGATCCCGGTCGGCTGGCTCAGCTTCACGGTGCTGCACCGGCGCGGTCAACTGTGACCATCGACCATCAGGACCAGCGGGGACCGTCAGGGTGCACCCATCGGTCCGGAGAAGTCAGCCACGGAGTTCAGTGCGGTGCCGGGCAGGTAGACCCGGGGAGCGCCGTACCGGGCCGGCGCGTCGAGGAAAGTGACCTCCAGCCCGCTGTTGGTCACGTCGAACACCCGGTAGTTCGCTGGGCTCGGAG
>JAJYSQ010000057.1 GCA_021793495.1 Actinomycetes bacterium | reverse complement strand
CCGATCTGGGTTCAACCGGGACGTGATCCGGCGGCGACGTGACCAGATGAACGAGCTCGGAGTTCGTGTCCGTTGGGCCGGGCGTCGCCCGCGGCTGTGGCGCAGCGTCATCAGCGAGCTGGAGGAGGCCGAACGGCTCACCGCCGGCAACTGCGTGCTCACCCTGACCATGTGCGTGAACTACGGGGGTCGAGCAGAGATCGCGGACGCCGCCCGGACCCTGGCCACCGAGGCGGCCGCCGGCCGGCTGGACCCGGCCCGCATCGACGAGCGCGTCTTCGCCCGGTACCTCGACGAGCCGGACCTGCCCGACGTGGACCTGTTCATCCGCACCTCGGGCGAGCAGCGGATCTCGAACTTCATGATCTGGCAGTCGGCGTACGCCGAGCTGGTCTTCGTCGACGCGCTCTGGCCGGACGTGGACCGCCGCCACCTGTGGTGGGCCGTGCACACCTACGCGAGTCGGGACCGGCGGTACGGGGGTGCGCCGCCGAACCCGGTCCCCGTCAGCCCCGGTTGATCGCCGACGGTGGCCCACCAGGCCGGGGCGAGCGGGGCAACCACCAGGACGGGTCTGAGATTTGTCCACCATACTGAGAGTCATTATCATTGAGTCGTGATCCATCGGACTCGGGTGTCCGCCTCCGTCTCCGTCTCTTCCCGCACCGGTCCATCGGCCGCTCGCTGCGGGACAGCACCCCCAACCCGCACCTGTGGTACCAGCCAACGACGATGCCTGCCGTCGCCCGCCAGATCCCTCTCGACCTGTCCGCGCTCGACCCGACGCACGTCAGCTGCTTCCAGGCCCAGGTGGCTCGCTGGCGACCAGTCGTCGCAGCCGTGGTACCAGGCGATCGCCGCATTCAAGGCCCACTACCTGAACACTCCGGTGGCCACGACCGGCCGCGGCTGGACCGCGCTGGACCACTGACTCGCTGGGCCACTGACGCGCTGGACCACTGACTCGCTGGGCACGCCGTACGGCTAGGAGCCCGTGCGTATGTCCGCGGCACGGTCCTGCTCCGCACGGGATCGGCACTGGGGACAGATCCCGTGCACCTCGAGGGTGTGGGTCATCTCGGTGAACCCCTCGGCCGCGGCCACCGCAGCGGCCCAGGTCTCGATGCCCGGGGCGGCGACCTCCAGGGTGCGTCCGCACACTCGGCAGATCAGGTGGTGGTGGTGCACCGGGGAGCAGCGTCGGTAGCGGGCCTCGCCGCTCGTCGACCGCAGCACGTCGACCTGCCCAGCCTCGACGAGTGCAGCCAGCGTCCGGTAGACGGTTGCCAGCCCGACCCGCTTCCCGGAGGCCGTCAGCAGGGTGTGCAGCTCCTGTGCGCTGCGGAAGTCGTCCTGGGTCTCCAGCAGCGCGGCAAGCGCTCCCCGCTGGCGGGTGGCACGGCCGGTCGTGGCCGCCCGCGTGGCCGCCCGCGTGGCCGCCCGCGTGGCCGCCCGCGTCACTGGCGGGACCGGGCTGCTGCCCGCTGCGGATCGGCTCATCAGCGCCCGGCTCACCGGCGGGGGAGCAGGGCCACGACCGCCACGGCCAGCAGGAGCGCCAGCACGACGAGCCGAAGCATCTGTTGGGTCCGGCTCAGCTGCCGCCACGACAGGTAGGACAGCCAGCCGAGGAACGCCACGACCACCAGCGCGGCGAGAAAGCCCAGCGGGCCGTGCACGGCCAGCCCGACCACCAGCAGCCCGCCCATGAGCAGAGCGGGCAGCCAGCGAGGCAGGCCGGCCAGCACGGTCATCGGGGTGAGGCTGGCCCGTTCGATGCGGCGGCGCACGGGGCCCGTGCCCGGCGTCGGGACCGCGTGCGGCCCCGTGCTCGGGCCGGCTCGTCTCCCGGGCCCTCGCGACGTGCCGATCCGTCGCGATGCGGGTTGCCCGCCGGGGTAGCGGGCGGCGACCGGGCGCGGCGTCCCGGTTCGACGAGGTCGCGGCGTGGAGCTCTTGGGCACCGGGTGGTCCTTTCTGGGTCGGGTGCGCAGCGTAGGCGGTCGGGCCCGCGCACGTCACGTGACGGGGGGGCCGGTCCCTGTAGCCTGGGCTATTGTCCCGTCCTTGAGCAGGTCGGCCGCCACGGGTGGCGGCCGTCGCCGGGACCCCGCCGACCGCCAGCCGGATGGAGCGACCGTGGCCGATCTTGTCGAGACCCTCGTCAGCCTGTCGAAGCGACGCGGCTTCGTCTACCCGTCCAGCGAGATCTACGGGGGGACCCGATCGGCCTGGGACTACGGCCCGCTCGGGGTGGAGCTGAAGGAGAACATCCGCCGCGCCTGGTGGCAGTCGATGGTGCACGCCCGTGAGGACGTGGTCGGTCTGGACTCCGCGGTGATCCTGGCCCGTGACGTCTGGGTGGCCTCCGGGCACGTCGAGGCCTTCGTCGACCCGCTCACCGAGTGCCAGTCCTGCCACAAGCGGTTCCGAGCCGACACGTTGATGGAGGCGTACGAGCAGCGCCACGGGCGTCCGGCCACGAGCCTGGCCGAGGTGAACTGCCCGGCATGCGGCACCAAGGGGGCGTTCACCGAGCCCCGCATGTTCAACGGGTTGCTCAAGACCTTCCTGGGCCCGGTGGAGGACGACTCCGGCCTGCACTACCTGCGCCCCGAGACCGCCCAGGGAATCTTCGTCAACTTCACCAACGTGATGGAGTCCGCCCGGCGCAAGCCGCCGTTCGGGATCGCCCAGGTTGGCAAGAGCTTCCGCAACGAGATCACCCCGGGGAACTTCATCTTTCGCACCCGAGAGTTCGAGCAGATGGAGATGGAGTTCTTCGTCGTCCCGGGCACCGACGAGACGTGGCACGAGTACTGGTTGTCGCAGCGGTGGGACTGGTACATCGATCTCGGTCTGCGAGAGGAGAACCTCCGCTTCTACGAGCACCCGACGGAGAAGCTCTCGCACTACTCGAAGCGCACCGTGGACATCGAGTACCGGTTCGGCTTCGGCGGGTCGGAGTGGGCAGAGCTGGAAGGCATCGCGAACCGGACGGACTACGACCTGACGACCCATGCCCGGCACTCTGGCAAGGACCTGACGTACTTCGACCAGGAGACCGGCCAGCGCTGGGTGCCGTACGTCATCGAGCCGGCGGCCGGACTGACCCGGGCGGTGCTGGCGTTCCTGCTGGATGCGTACTCCGAGGACACCGCGCCGAACGCGAAGGGCCAGCCGGAGAAGCGGACCCTGCTGCGCCTGGACCCGCGACTGGCCCCGGTGAAGGCGGCGGTCCTGCCGCTGTCCCGCCACCCGGACCTGTCCCCGACGGCCCGGGAGCTCGCCGCCGCGCTGCGCCGGCGGTGGAACGTGGAGTTCGACGACGCCGGGGCGATCGGCCGGCGCTACCGCCGGCAGGATGAGATCGGCACGCCGTTCGCGATCACCGTGGACTTCGACACGGCCACCGACCAGTCCGTGACGGTGCGCGGGCGGGACTCGATGCGCCAGGAGCGCGTCGGGATCGACCAGGTGGAGGCGTGGCTTGCCGAACGCCTTCCCGCCTGCTGAGCTGCGGCTGGGCGACCTGCGGGTCTGGCCGCCGGTCGTGCTCGCTCCGATGGCCGGGGTGACCAACCTGGCGTTTCGCACCCTGGCTCGGCAGCTCTGCCCCACCGGGCTGTACATCAACGAGATGGTCACCTCGCGCGGGTTGGTCGAGCACAACGCCCGTTCCTGGGCGATGATCGTCCACGCGCCCGGGGAGCGGCCCCGTTCGGTGCAGCTCTACGGGGTGGATCCGGCCACGGTCGGGCAGGCCGTTCGGATGCTGGTCGACGCCGACCAGGCCGACCACATCGATCTCAACCTCGGCTGCCCGGTCCCCAAGGTCACCCGGCTGGGCGGGGGTGCCGCGCTGCCCTGGAAGCGCGACCTGCTGCGTGCCCTGCTGCGCTCGGCCGTCCGGGCGGCTGGTGACGTGCCGGTCACGGTGAAGATGCGCCTGGGAATCGACGCCGAGCACCTGACCTACGTCGATGCCGGGAGGATCGCGCAGGAGGAGGGGGTCGCGGCGGTCACCGTGCACGCGCGCACCGCTGCCGAGGGGTACGCCGGCCAGGCCCACTGGTCGGCCATCACCCGGTTGGTGGAGGAGCTGGACATCCCGGTACTGGGCAACGGGGACGTGTGGGTGGGCGCGGACGCAGCGCGGATGCTCGCCGAGACGGGTGCGGCCGGGGTGGTGGTCGGCCGCGGTTGCTTGGGGCGCCCGTGGCTGTTCGCCGAGATCACCGACGCCCTCGCCGGTCGACCGGCGACCTTCGGTGAGCAGGCGGGTCCCCGGTTGGGCGAGGTGGCCCAGGTGGTGGCCCGGCACGCCCGACTCCTGGTCGACCAGGAGCACGCCGCCGCAGCCGTCGCGAGCTCGGGCCGGATGCCCGACGGTACGGCGCAGCGGGACCCGGCCGGTTCGCTCGAGCACCGGGCGGTACGCCAGATGCGCAAGCACAACGGGTGGTACCTGAAGGGGTTCGTGATCGGTGCCGAGGTGCGGGCCCGGCTCGGCCGCGTGGGCTCGCTGGACGAGCTGGACGACCTGCTGGGCACGCTCGATGCCGACCAGCCCTACCCGGTGGCTGTCGCGGCGGCTCCGCGAGGCCGCACCTCCCCGCGGACCAGGGTCGCGCTGCCGGAGGGGTGGCTGGAATCCCCGACGGGTGGACGGGTGGACGCGCTGGCCGAGTGCGAAGCCTCCGGCGGCTGACCGACCGGTACGGGTCGCCCGGCCGGCGTCGGGGTCCACCCCCAGGCCCGGACCTCGGATCCCTCCGCGCGGCTTCCTGGCATGGGTAGGCTGCCGGGCAACGGTCCGGGTACGCGACAAGCCGAGTATGCGACAAGGGAGTCCTGCGGTGGCCGACCACGCTGGCGCGACGACGTACGTCTTCGACTTCGCCGAGGGGAACAAGGACCTCAAGGATCTTCTCGGAGGCAAGGGCGCCAACCTCGCCGAGATGTCCAACATCGGCCTGCCGGTCCCGCCGGGGTTCACCATCACCACCGGGGCGTGCCGGGTGTACCTCGCCACCGGTGCCGAGCCGGTGTCGTTGCGCGCCGAGGTGGACGAGCACCTCGCCCGCCTCGAGGATCGCATGGGCCGCCGGCTCGGCCAGGCTGACGACCCGCTGCTGGTCTCGGTCCGTTCCGGAGCCAAGTTCTCGATGCCCGGGATGATGGAGACGGTGCTCAACATCGGGCTGAACGACCAGTCTGTCGAGGGGCTGGCCAAGCAGTCCGGGAGCGAGCGGTTCGCCTGGGACTCCTACCGGCGGCTGCTCGCCATGTTCGGCCGCACCGTGCTGGGGATCGACGGCGAGCACTTCGAGCAGGCGATCGACGAGGCGAAGCAGGCCAAGGGCACCACCAGCGACCTGGACCTGGAAGCCCCCGACCTGCGCGTCCTGGTGGCCACCTACCAGCAGATCGTGCGCGAGCAGACCGGGCGAGAGTTCCCCCAGGACCCGCGCGAGCAGATGGACCTGGCCGTACGCGCCGTGTTCGGATCCTGGAACGCCCCGCGGGCGGTGCTCTACCGACGACAGGAGCGGATCCCCGCCGACCTGGGCACCGCGGTGAACGTGGTCGCCATGGTGTTCGGCAACCTCGGCATGGACTCCGGGACCGGCGTCGCCTTCACTCGAGACCCGGCAACCGGCGAGAAAGGGGTATACGGGGACTACCTGCAGAATGCGCAGGGTGAGGACGTGGTTGCCGGGATCCGCAACACCGTCCCGCTGGCCGAGCTGGAGCGGATCGACAAGATGTCGTACGACCAGCTGCTGTCCATCATGGCGACCCTCGAGCACCACTACCGGGACCTGTGCGACATCGAGTTCACCATCGAACGCGGGCACCTGTGGATGCTGCAGACCCGGGTCGGCAAGCGCACCGCAGCCGCCGCGTTCCGGATCGCCACGGCGCTGGTGGACGAGGGTCTGATCGACCACGACGAGGCGGTCCGGCGGGTCACCGGGGACCAGCTGGCCCACCTCATGTTCCCCCGGTTCGACACGGACTCCTCGGCCACCCGGTTGGCCAGCGGCGTGAACGCCTCGCCAGGAGCAGCGGTGGGTCGGGTGGTGTTCGACTCCGCGGCCGCGGTGGCCTGGGCGGGGCGCGGCGAGCACGTCATCCTGGTGCGTCGCGAGACCACGCCCGACGACCTGCACGGGATGATCGCGGCCCAGGGCATCCTCACCAGCCGTGGTGGCAAGACCTCTCATGCGGCGGTCGTGGCCCGTGGCATGGGCAAGACCTGCGTGTCCGGGGCGGAGGAGCTCACGATCGACCTGGCAGGCCGGCGGTTCACCACGTCGGACGGCCAGGTGGTCGTCGAGGGGGATGTCATCTCGATCGACGGCACGTCCGGGGAGGTGTTCCTCGGCGAGGTCCCGGTTGTGCCCAGCCCGGTCGTCCGGTACTTCGAAGGTGCCCTGGCCGCCGATGCCGACCCCCTGGTCGCCGCGGTCGACCGGTTGATCGGCCAGGCCGACCGGGCACGGCGGCTCGGGGTGCGCGCCAACGCCGATACCCCCGAGGACGCCGATCGGGCCCGCCGGTTCGGTGCGGCGGGAATCGGGCTGTGCCGTACCGAGCACATGTTCCTCGGGGAGCGCCGCGAGCTGGTCGAACGGCTGATCCTGGCCGACTCGGCCACCGAGCGTGAGGGTGCTCTCGCCGAGCTGGAGGTGCTCCAACGGGCGGACTTCGAGGCGATCCTGGCCGCGATGGACGGGCTTCCGGTCACGATCCGGTTGATCGATCCGCCGCTGCACGAGTTCCTTCCCGACCTGACCGAGCTGTCTGTGCGAGTGGCGGTGGCCGAGGCGCGCGGCGAGGATCCCGGCCACGACCAGGTGCTGCTCGCGGCCGTGCGTCGGCTGCACGAGGAGAACCCGATGCTCGGGTTGCGCGGGGTACGGCTGCTGCTGGTGATCCCCGGCCTGCTGGCGATGCAGGTGCGGGCGATCGCCTGGGCGGCTGCGGCCCGCCGGGTCGCGGGGGCAGACCCACGTCCGGAGATCATGATCCCGCTCATCGGGTCGGTCCAGGAGCTGGAGCTGGCCCGGGAGGAGTCCCAGAAGGTGCTGGGGCAGGTGGCCGCCGAGAGTGGTACAACCGTCTCGACTCCGATCGGTACGATGATCGAGCTGCCCCGGGCGGCACTGACCGCCGGGGTGATCGCGGGTGCCGCAGAATTCTTCTCCTTCGGCACCAACGACCTCACCCAGACGACGTGGGGTTTCTCCCGGGACGACGTGGAGGCCGCGTTCTTCGCCCGGTACCTGGACCTGGGGATCTTCGGCGTGTCCCCGTTCGAGACGCTGGACCGCGAGGGAGTGGGTCGGCTCGTCCGGATCGCGGCGCAGGAAGGCCGGGCGGCCCGACCCGACCTGCACCTGGGGGTGTGTGGAGAGCACGGCGGGGACCCGGACTCGGTGCACTTCTTCCACCAGGTGGGCCTGGACTACGTGTCCTGCTCGCCGTTTCGCGTCCCGGTTGCCCGGCTGGAGGCAGGGCGGGCGGCGCTGGTCGAGGCTGGGGGCAGCGACACCCGGTGATGGGCCTGGTCATCGCGGCACACCGATCGGTTGGTGCCGAGGCCCGGGTGGCGCGGCTCCCTCCGGCGCGCGCCCCTCGCTGGGCACGGGCCGCGGTTGTCTGCGTGGCCGTCATCACGCTGGCGAGCGGGTGCGCGACCGCGCCCCCGGTCATGTCGGCACCGCCGCTGCTGTCCCTGGTTGGCGGCATCTGTCCGCCTGCGGCCATAAGCTGCACAGCGTCCAGCAACTCTCGCGTCGTTTCGTGCAGCTGG
>JAJYSQ010000056.1 GCA_021793495.1 Actinomycetes bacterium | reverse complement strand
TTGCTGCAAGAACCACACCGCCGCCCAACACGACGCGCTTCCGATCTCGCACCAGATGCACGGCGGGCTCGGTCACGGCGGGCTCAGTCACGGCGGCACGACCCGTCCGCCGGCGGCTTGATGGTCACGGTCAGCCGGATACCACCGCCACGCCGAGCCAGGACACGCAGCTGTCCCCCGGCTTCTCGGCACCGGGCGGCGATGTTCGCCAGCCCCACGCACCCCGGTGAGCGCTGGCGTTCGGTGATGAACCGCCTCACCAGACGGGCATCACCCTGGCCGTTGTCGGCGATGCTCAACCGGATCCCGGTGGCGTCCACGGCCAGGCTCACCCACGTCTGGTCCGCCTCGGCATGGCGGACCACGTTGAACAGCGCCTCCTGAGCGATGTGGTACAGCGCGTCGGCGACGTCACGCTCGACCTCGGCGCACTCGCCGCGGATCGTCACGTGGCAGGCCACGTCACGAAGGCTGCACACCTCCACGGCCATGCCGCGCAGAGCTGCGGCGAGGTCCGGACGTCCGCCCGGGGTGGACGAGAGCTCTCTGACCGCGCCCCGGATCTGGGTCAGCGCCGTGTGCGTCATCGACTTCGCCCGGGTGATCCGCGGCACCACTCCCGGTGGAGCCGGCGCGCAGTGGCGCCGGCACCACTCCAGATCCATACCGATGCCCACCAGGTACTGCGCCACGTTGTCGTGCAGCTCCCGGGCGATCCGATGCCGCTCGGCGATCAACAACCGGTCACGCCGGGCTCGGGCCAGGTCCCGACCGGCCCGGCGTAGCTGGCTGGAGCGGTCCGCGTTCTCCCGGTAGAGGCAGGCGTTCTCCACCATCACGGCGATGTGCTGGCCCAGCGCGCACAGCACGAGGTCGTCGAGCTCGGGACCGGGGTCCCCCTCGACCCACTCGACGAACAAGACCCCGATGACACCCCCGGCGTACTCCATGGGCACCGCCAGCACTCGTCCGCCCGCGAGCCGGTCGGACAGCGAGCCCGAGCCGAGGACCGGACCGCCCGTCTCGACCACCCGGGCCGCGGCCTGCCGGGCCTGTGGGGCGAGCTCCTGCAGATCGACCCGGCGCCTGCCCTGCCCCGTCCGGAAGGTGGTCGTCCGTAGCACCCCGGTACGTTCCCGGCCCGGGACGAACCAGATCCCGGCAGCCACTCCGCCCAGGTGGTCGACCAGCGCCTCCACCAACCGGTCGCACACCGCGTGAGGCCCGCCGCTCGTCACCGACAGCGAGGTGGTGACCGCGTGCAGCGCCTGTACGGCGTGCTCGAGGCTGACCGCCTTGCGTCGCCACTCCGCGTAGTACGTCGGCTTCGAGGAGCGAACCCCGACGAGCCGGTCGATCAGGTCGTCGCCCGGACCAGCCAGCGCAGCCGTCACGAGACTGCCTCCGCTCACAGCGCGTCGCGGCAGATCTGCTCCACGTCCGCGGCCGTCACGGGCCGCGGGTTGGTCGTGATGTAGGCGTCCTCCAGGGCCAGCCCGACGACGTGCGGGATGTCTGCCTCGCTCACTCCGAGCTGGCGCAGCCCCGCCGGTACGCCGAGCTTCTCCCCCAGCAGGAGCACGGCATCCGCACAGGCCTCGACCACCTCGGCACCGTCCATCCCCCAGACCGGGATCCCCAGGGCACCGGCGACCTCGCCGTACCGCTGCGGGCAGGCCGCGCCGTTGAACCGGATGACGTGCGGCAGCAGGATCGCGTTCAGCAGCCCGTGCGGCAGGTCGGTGAGCCCCCCGATCTGGTGGGAGATCGCGTGGGTGGCACCGAGCAAGGCGCTGCTGAAGGCCAACCCGGCATGAAAACTGGCCCGGGCCATCCCGACCAACGCGTCGAGGTCACCGGGCCGATCCACGGCCGCCGGAAGATGCTCGACCACGGCACCGATCGCAGCCAGCGCGTGCACGTCGCTGAGGAAGTTCGCCGCCAGGGACACGTAGGCCTCGATCGCGTGGCTCAGGGCGTCCAGGCCGGTGTACACGGTCAACGACTCGGACATCGTCGCGAGCACGAGGGGGTCGATGATCGACACGTTCGGCACCAGGGCCCGCCCGGCGATGGTCAGCTTCGAGCCTCGAACGGTGTCGGTGATGACGCAGAACTGCGTGACGTCGGCCCCCGACCCGGCGGTCGTCGGTGCCATGACCAGCGGCGGGATCGGGAACGGCACCCGGTCGATGCCGGCGTACTGCGCGACGGTCCCACCGTTCGCACTGAGCACGGCGATCGCCTTGGCCGCGTCGATACAGCTGCCCCCGCCGATCGCCACCACCATGTCCGCACCCCCGGCCAGGAACGCGTCCACGCCCCTGAGGACCTCGTGGTCCTTCGGGTTCGGAGTCAGCTCGTGCCAGATATGGAACCCGACGTCGGCCCGTGTGAGGCTGGGCAGTGCGCGTTCCACCCACCCGGCGGCCATCACTCCCTCGTCGCTGACGACGAGAGCCCGTCCACCGCCCATGCGTCGGGCCGCGCCGCCCAGCTCGTCGAGCGTCCCGGGGCCGAAGATGACCTCGGGTACCAGGAACTTGCTCGCCCGGCATGACCGATCGCTCAGTGCGTCGGCCGGCACCGGCTGCAGGGCGGTGCTCGCAGCGGTCACGGCTTGCTCCCCTCGGCTGCCCCCGCGCGGAAGGTGCGGGGCGCGCCTGGTGCACGAATCGTAGTCGAGCAGCGGCCGCGGTCCAAGGGGTCGATCTGGGCGCCTTGCCCCGGGACCTGCGGGTCCGCCAGCAGGCACCAGGTTGACCCCGAGGGACCGGCGTCCGATCGCGGGTACGCACCTGTCCGGATGGACAGTCCGACCGACTGACCGTGGCCTGC
Source organism: Actinomycetes bacterium (assembly GCA_021793495.1). Lineage (GTDB taxonomy): Bacteria > Actinomycetota > Actinomycetes > JAJYSQ01 > JAJYSQ01 > JAJYSQ01. The sequence goes on along the minus strand of JAJYSQ010000056.1, from coordinate 5,031 downwards.
CCCCCTGGCTCACCGGGTCTGACCCACCGTGCGGTGACGCCCGGACCGGGGCCATCTAGCGTCCTGGACAAGTCACGGGAATTTCCACCGCATTTCACGTCGGGAGGATTCCATGGTCGACGAGATCGCGGTCGAGAGGTATTCGCTGGCCCAGCGCATGGTGGCCGAGGCGATCGGGATCTTCTTCCTCGTCTTCGTCGGCGCCGGCTCGGCGGCGGTCACCCTGATGCTCGGACATGGTGCGCCGACCTACGGCAACCCCAACGACATCGGCATCGGTGCGCTCGGCGGGCTTGGCGACTGGCTGGCGATCGGGCTGGCCTTCGCCTTCGTGATCATGACCATGGTGTACATCTTCGGCCACGTCAGCGGCGCGCACATCAACCCGGGGGTCACCCTCGCTCTCCTGCTGCACCGCGACATCAGCCTGCCGGACGCGGTCGGCTACTGGGTCGCCCAGGTCGTGGGTGCCACCCTCGGCGCCTACGCGATCGCCCTGGTCTACGGCCACCAGGCGTGGGCCATCGGCGGGCTCGGTGCGCCGGGGCCCTTCCCGGGCGTGCCGCTGTGGCGCGCCGGGATCGCCGAGGGGATCGGCACGTTCGCACTCGTCCTCGGGGTGCTCGGCATGGCCGTCAACAAGAAGGCCCCGCCGGCGTTCGTGGGCCTGATCATCGGGCTGAACATCGCCGGGCTGATCGTGCTCCTGGGCAACGTGTCGGGTGCCGCGATCAACCCCGCGCGGATGTTCGGACCGATCTTCGCCGACTACACCCTCGGGGTCTCGGTCCGGTGGGCGGTGGTCGGCATGTACGTGCTCGCCGAGGCCATCGGGGCCGCGCTCGCCGCGCTCGTCTACCCGTTGGTCGGGCTGGCGCCGTGGGCGACTCGCCGCCGCCCGCAGGAGCCGATCCCAGCTGCCCGCACGCCGGGGCCGTGAGACACCCGCCCCGCAGGCCACGACGCGGCAGCGACCTGCACCCCACGAGACCCCACGCAGACCTGCACCCCACGAAGGAGAGGGAACCGTAATGCCCGGAAACAAGGCAGTGGAGTACGTCGGCCCCGGCAAGGTGGCCGTGGCGACCATCGACTATCCGCGGTTGGAGCTGGCGGACGGCCCGGGGGTCAATCCGGCCAACGTCGGGCGGAAGTGCCCGCACGGGGTGATCTTGAAGGTCATCGCGACCAACATCTGCGGCAGTGACCAGCACATGGTCCGGGGGCGCACCACCGCGCCGACCGGGCTCGTGCTGGGGCACGAGATCACCGGCGAGGTGGTGGAGGCCGGCCCAGGTGTCGAGTTCATCAAGGTTGGCGACATCGTCTCGGCGCCGTTCAACATCGCCTGCGGACGGTGCCGCAACTGCAAGGAGCGCAAGACCGGCATCTGCGAGAACGTGAATCCAGACCGTCCCGGATCGGCCTACGGCTACGTGGACATGGGCGGTTGGGTCGGCGGGCAGGCCCAGTACGTGATGGTGCCGTACGCGGACTTCAACCTGCTGCGGTTCCCCGACCGGGAGCAGGCGATGGACAAGATCCTCGACCTGACGATGCTTTCGGACATCTTCCCCACCGGCTACCACGGTGCCTACACGGCCGGGGTGACCACCGGGTCCACCGTCTATGTCGCTGGCGCGGGTCCGGTCGGGCTGGCCTCAGCCCACTCCGCACAGCTGCTCGGCGCCGCGGTGGTGATCGTCGGTGACATGAACCCGGAGCGGCTGGCCCAGGCCCGCAGCTTCGGCTGCGAGACGATCGACCTGCGTACCGACGCGCCGCTGACCGACATGGTGGCCGAGATCCTCGGCGAACCCGAGGTCGACGCCGCCGTCGACTGCGTCGGGTTCGAGGCAAAGGGACACGGCGCGGGCGCCGGGGAGGCCCCGGCGACGGTGCTCAACGACATCATGACGGTCTCCCGGGCGGGTGCGTCGCTGGGCGTCCCCGGCCTGTACGTGACCGGGGACCCGGGCGGCATCGACGACGAGGCCAAGATCGGCTCCCTGCGGGTCCGGCTGGGGCTGGGGTGGGCGAAGTCCCATGCCCTCACCACCGGGCAGTGTCCGGTGATGAAGTACAACCGGCAGCTGATGATGGCCATCCTGCACGACCGCTGCCACATCGCCAAGGCCGTCAACGCCACCCCGATCCCACTGGATGACGCCCCGAACGGCTACCGCGACTTCGACAAGGGGGTAGCGCGCAAGTTCGTCCTCGATCCCCACGGGATGCTCGCGAACCGCAAGGCGGCCTGAGGCTGAACGCACCGAGCTGAACGCACCGAGCTGAACGCACCGAGCTGAACGCACCGAGTGGACCGCGCGGCCCCGCGCGGTCCACTCAGTGCGCCGCCTGCGCCCAGGTCCGGCCCACACCCACCGAGACGTCCAACGGTACGGACAGCTCCACCGCACTGCTCATCGCCTCGCGGACGAGCTGCTCCACCGGCTCCTGCTCCCCCGGGGCAACCTCGACGACCACCTCGTCGTGCACCTGCAGCAGCAGCCGGGACTCGAGCCCGCTCTGGCGGAGCCGGCCGTCCATGCCCAGCATGGCGACCTTGATGATGTCGGCAGCCGACCCCTGGATCGGGGCGTTGAGCGCCATCCGCTCAGCCATCTCCCGTCGCTGGCGATTGTCACTGGTCAGGTCCGGCAGGTATCGCCGGCGGCCGAGCAACGTCTCGGTGTACCCGGTCTCACGGGCCCGCTCGACCAGCGAGGCCAGGTAGTCGCGGATGCCGCCGAACCGGGCGTAGTACTCCTCCATCAGCCGCCGGGCCTCGTCGGCGGAGATGCCCAGCTGCTGGGCCAGCCCGTAGGTGCTCAGTCCGTACGCCAGACCGTAGGACATCGCCTTGATCCGCCGGCGGCGCTCCGGGTCCACCTGGTCGGCCGGGACCCCGAAGACCTGCGCGGCCATCGTGATGTGCAGGTCCTCGCCCGCGGTGAAGGCCGCGCGCAACCCGTCGTCGCCCGACAGGTGCGCCATGATCCGCAGCTCGATCTGCGCGTAGTCCGCGGTCAGCAACGACTGATAGCCGGCGCCGACCACGAACGCCTCTCGGATCCGCCGGCCCTCCTCGGTGCGCACCGGGATGTTCTGCAGGTTCGGGTCGGTGGACGACAGCCGGCCGGTGGCCGCCACGGTCTGCTGGAACGTGGTGTGGATCCGTCCGTCGTCGGCCACGGCGCGCAACAGTCCCTCGACCGTGACCCGCAGGCGGGCGACGTCACGGTGACGCAGCAGGTGCTCGAGGAACGGGTGGCTGGTACGGGTGTACAGGTCTGCGAGCGCGTCCGCATCCGTGGTGTAGCCGGTCTTGATCCGCTTGGTCTTCGGCATGCCCAGCTCGTCGAAGAGCACGGCCTGCAGCTGCTTGGGCGAACCGAGGTTCACCTCATGACCCAGCACCTGGTACGCCTCCTGGGCGGAGGCCTTCACCAAGCCGGCAAAGTGCTCCTCCAGCGCGACGAGCTCCGGGTGGTCCACCGCGATGCCGGTGGCCTCCATCCGGGCCAGGACCCGAAACAGCGGCAGCTCGAGGTCGGTGAGCAGCCCCGCGGACTCCCTGGACGCCAGCTCGGCGTCCAGGACGTCGGCCAGCTCGGCGATCGTCTGTGCGGCCAGCATGGTCTGGTGGGCCTCACGAGCCAGCTCGGCGGGCGTGGCCAGACCCAGGTCCAGCTGATCGGGCACCGGGGCGACACCGTCGGGTTCGGCGGAGTGCAGGTCGTGCCCGAGGAAGCGCTGACTCAGATCGCCCAGGGTGGCGCGCTGCCCGGGCAGCACCAGGTATGCCGCGAGCGCGGTGTCCGAGGTCAACCCGTCCAGGTCCAGGCCTCGGGCCCACAGCCCGAGCAGCGCTGGTTTCGCGTCGTGCGCTGCCTTGGTCCACCGCGCGTCGGTCAGCCATGCGCCGAGCGTGGCCTCGTCGCGCGGGTCCAGCTCGGCAGGGTCGAGCCAGGTCGCCGACCCGTCGCAGCTGGCCAGTGCGATGCCGGTGAGGTCGGGGCGAGCCGGGGTCAGCGTGCCGGTGACGGCCAGCCCCACCCTTCGCCCGTCCCGGGCGTGGTCCGTCAGCCAATCGTCCAGCCCGCCGGGGCGGACCGCCACGACCTGCAACGCTCGGCCAGACCCCGTGACGGCACCGTCCCCAGCAGGACCATCCCCGGCGCCGGCCGGGAGCGCAGCGCGCAGCCCGGACAGCCGGGAGCGCAGCGCACGGAACTGCAGGGTGTCGAACAGCTGGTCGACCGCGGGTAGGTCGGCGGGGTGGCGCGCCAGGTCGTCGACCTCGACCGGTAGCTCGAGGTCACGCACCAGCTGGGTGAGGGTCCGGTTGCGCAGGACGTCGGCCAGGTGCGCCCGCAACGCGTCGCCCGTCTTGCCTCGTACCTCGTCGACCCGGGCCACCAGCTCGTCCAGCGAGCCGTACTCCACGATCCAGCGGGTCGCGGTCTTCTCCCCCACACCGGGGATGCCCGGCAGGTTGTCGGACGGATCCCCGCGCAGCGCGGCGAAGTCCGGGTACTGCGTCGGGGTCAGGCCGTACCGCTCGACGACCGCCGCGGGGGTCATCCGGGCCAGGTCCGACACGCCCTTGCGCGGGTAGAGGACGGTGATGTGCTCGTCGACCAGCTGGTAGGCGTCCCGGTCCCCGGTGCAGATCGCCACGTCGTAGCCGGCCGCCTCGGCGCGGGTCGCCAGCGTCGCCAGCACGTCATCGGCCTCGAACCCGTCGGCCTGCACGACCGGGACGGCCAGCGCGGCCAGGACCTCCTTGATCAGTCCGACCTGCGGGCCGAACGCCTCGGGGCTGGCCACACGGTGCGCCTTGTACGCGGCGAACTCGACGCTGCGGAAGGTCTGCCGGGACACGTCGAAGGCGACCGCCAGGTGGGTCGGCGTCTCGTCTCGCAGCAGGTTGATCAGCATCGAGGTGAAGCCGTACACCGCGTTGGTGGGCTGACCCGTGGTGGTGGAGAAGTTCTCCACCGGCAGGGCGTAGAACGCCCGGTACGC